>DKKK01000048.1 GCA_002455215.1 Anaerolineales bacterium UBA6668
CGAAAAACTGAACTGCACCCTTTGGCAAAAATATGGCGTAAAGTTTTAGTATAGCCAATGACGCATACCCTACTTTGGGCAGGACTGTAATTTTTACATTAGCGAGTTAAACAAAACCGCTCTCGTCGGTGCGTGTTCAACACCTGACGAGAGCAACTTTGTAAAGGAACAGTACCCCACTATCCAGCTATTAAACTATTTAGATGGGTCCAGTTCCTAAGCTCAGACCTGAAAAATAATCTTGTACGAGTCGGCAAAAGCGGGGGCTGAGCGGTTAGTTGTACCCATCTGCAAAGATATCAATCATCAGACGAGCATCACCCAATGGATAGAGAATCGGACAAGTACAGCCATTGGCAATATATTCGCGCACTTTGGCTTTTACTTCTTCCGGGGAGCCACTTGCAGTACACATTTGTACTACGTCATCAGGAACAATGTGCATAGCGGCTTCGATTTCTTCATCGGTTGCGGGCCAGCGCAATACTTGGTGAATTTCGTCCAACAATTCTTGGCTAACGCCACTCGCTTTCATCAAGTGCGGCTGTTGCCCCAGATATTGCACCACCATTTTGCGAGCGCCATCTAGCGCCTTCTTGCGGTCATAATCTACCGAACACAACACCAATTGCGGGCGGTCAATGTCATCCAATTTTCGCCCAACTTTCTTTGCGCCTTTTTCAATGTTATCTAAGGCTTCGATGTTGTATTTGGGCGCAACCAAGTAGTTCATACAAACGCCATCGGCAATTTCGCCTGCCAGTTCCATCATTTTCATACCAGTGGCGCCAATATAAATGGGCACATTGCGCGGTTCACGGCGACCATGCACAACATCTAATTGAATACCATCTACATGGTGAAATTCGCCAAAGAAAGTCACATTTTCCATTGCGAGCAAGCGCCGAACCACTTCGACAGTTTCGCGCATTGCCAACAAGGGTTTGTTGCGGTTGATGCCCACTTTGGAAGCCAGCGGGTCCCACCAAGCGCCAATCCCCAAAATAATGCGGTCTTGGGCAAGGTCGTCTAAAGTCAAAAAGGTTGCCGCCAATAAGCCCACGTTGCGCGTCCAGTTGTTGGTAACGCCACTCGCAATCTTGAGCTTGCTGGTGTGAGCGGCAAACGCCGCCATAGGCACAATGGCATCGCGCACCAATCGGCTTTCCGCTTGCCATACAGCTTCAAAGCCTTTATCTTCGGCATATTTGCACAATTCAATGCCTTCTTGGATGCTGTGTGCATCTTGTAAATACAGCGCTACGCGGTCTTTGGACATAGGGATCTCCGAAAAATGATTGTAAGGGTGAGCAGTGAAAGTAGATTGCGAGAGTAAAAACGAAGTGGGGAATGAAATTAATCAATCCCCGTAATGCGAATACCTGCGTTCTTAATTTTGTGGCGAATATTGATACCAATCAACACATTGGTTAGCCCTTCCGCAACGCTGGCATTTTGCAAGCCGCCGGCATTAACGCCACGCATCCCTGCCTGCGTACATAGTTCTGCCACTTGGTCTTTGTCGGCTTTCTTTTCACCACAAATGAGTACGTCACAATCAATGCTGTGCGACAAATCCATTAGGTGGTGGGCTGAAATATTCTGGAAGGCGGCAACGACGCGTACAGCCTCGCCGAGTTGTCGCTGGGCAAGTTCGGCGGCAGATAGCCCTTCGGGGAGTTTGTGAACCACTGCTGGTTTTTCACCCATTGGCACAACCACACTCAAGAGCAATTTGTCTTGCAGGGCAGAGCGCACACTTTCGAGCGTGCTGGTTTGGGCGCTAAACGGTACGGAAAGCACAACTAGGTCGGCATTTTGGGCGGCAGACAGGTTGTCGGCGCCACTCAGAGTTCCTGCACAATCGGCGGGAAGCTTTTGCGCCAGTTCATCGGCGGCAGAAATGGCTTTTTCTGCGGCACGGCTACCAATCACCACTTGGTGACCTGCCACCGCCCAACGAAATGCCAAACCGCCCCCTTCTGCGCCAGTTCCACCTAATACGGCAATATTCATACGATTACCACTCCACAATTTGAACGCCAACCATTGCGCCTAAAAAAAAAGGCAATGGTTGGCTCTATTCGACATAGGTCAGAATTTTGCTTTTTCGAGGGTGAAAGCGTGATTTTTAGATATGCCGAATATAGATGATGAGAAAAGATTAGCGCATGGTCAAAGCCATCACTGCCTTTTGGAAGTGCAAGCGATTTTCGGCTTCGTCATATACAACACTGTTTGGACCATCTACAACGCCATCGGTCACTTCGATATTGCGGTCAGCAGGCAAGCAGTGCATATAAATCGCATCTTCTTTTGCCATGCCCATGCGGCGTTCATCGGTAATCCAGTTGGTGTATTGCTTGCTAATGCGGGCAGATTCTTGCAAATCACTGGTGGTCATCAGACAGCCCCAACTCTTGGCATACACCACATCAGCGCCCTGCATACCAGCATCAAAGTCATCCAGTTCTTCGAAGTGACCGCCGGACTTACGAGCGTTTTCTTTTGCTTGTTCGGTGAATTCATTGGGCAGATAGAATTCCTTCGGGCGAGTCAGGCGAACATTCATGCCAAAGCGAGTCATTAACAAAATCAAGCTAATGGGTACGCTGATTGGTTTTTGGTAGCTACTGGCATAAGCATAGCTCACATTGATGGTCAAGCCCTTGGGGTTGCCCTTCTTTTCCAAAATGGTCATCATGTCGGCACCAATTTGGAAGGGGTGGAACAAGTCGCATTGCATGTTCAAGACGGGTACACGACTGGCGGCGGCAACATCGCGGATGTATCGATTGCCCACCCCCCAATCGCATTGACGAATGGCGATTCCATCAAAATAGCGCCCGTAAATTTCGCCGATTTCTTTTGCAGTGTCGCCGTGGCTAATTTGGGTGGTAGCACTTTCAATGAAAGCGCCATGACCGCCGAGTTGGGCAATACCGGTTTCAAAGCTGGCGCGAGTGCGCGTGCTACTGAAGAAAAATAGCATCGCCAGCGCTTTGTCACGCAAAATTGAGTGGGGAACACCCATTGCACGTTCCTTCTTCAATTGGAAAGCCACTTCCAAAGCGGTATCCACTTCGTCTTTGGTCCATTCTTGAAGGGTGATTAGGTCACGTCCGCGAAGGTTGGTTTGCATAGTTTTTAGCTCCTTGAAGGAAATTGAGAAAAAATTATTGATTGTTTGCAATCATTTTGGGTAGCAGGGCGTAGAATTTGGTGGCTTGCACCACTTCTTCCAACGGTACATGTTCATCTACATTGTGTGCATAAATTTCATCGCCAGGACCAAAACCAATACACGGTATGCCCTTTTTGCCACACCAGTAGTTGCCATTGGTTGAAAAATCCCACTTGCCTTGTCCAAACACATCTTCGGTGTTCCACAATGCTTTGGATGTTTCCGCACCCGCCTTCACCAGCGAATGGTCTTCTTCGAGCGCCCAAGATGGGAAGTATTTATCGTAGGCATAAACTGCGCCCGTATGGCTGGGTTCGGTCCATACCAATTGGTCAATGCGAAAATCATGACGATATTTTTCGGGAATCGCATTGCTAATTTCTTCTAATACACTATCTACTGTGTCGCCAAAGGTGACGCGGCGGTCAATGAAAATACGGCATTCATCGGGAACGGCATTGTCGGAGGGGCTGACGCTGGAAATGCGGGTGACGGTAATGCGTCCCTGCCCAAGAAAAGGGTGGGTGCGCAGGGTGGCATCCATTTTATCAATGGCGTTGACCAGGTGCATCATTTTGGTGATCGCGTTGTCACCCATGTAGTTGCTGGCGGCATGGGCAGATTTGCCCTTGCACACCACTTCCAATTCCAAACGTCCCTTGTGTCCATGATAGACTTTCATTTTGGTGGGTTCGCCAATGACAACGAAATCTGGCACAACACCTTCCCAATCAGAGAAAGCGGCACAGCCAACGCCATCACACCATTCTTCAATATTGCCCAAATAATAGGCGGTATAGCCATCGAGCAAACCCAAGTCGCGGGCGATTGCCATGCCATAGACCATGCCCGGCGTGCTGTTCTTTTCATCGAGTGCGCCACGGGCATACAACATGCCGTTTTCGACCTTGCCGACAAAGGGATCCCATTGCCATTGGCTGGGGTCGCCAATTCCCACAGTGTCAATGTGGCTATCGAATAGGATGATACGAGGTCCATTGCCAATTTTGCCGACAATCGAACCGTATTTATCCACATACACTTTGTCAAAACCGAGTTTGCGCATCTCTTCACCAATGCGCTCCCCGACTTTTTCAATGTCACTGTTCATGCTGGGAATAGCAACGATTTCGCGGAAAAATTTTAAGATGTCTTCACGAGCGGCTTCCACTCGTTGATTTAGTTGGTCAATTGTTGATTGCATAATAACTCCAAAGTTGACAGTCGTCTGACAAATTTATAGCACAGAGCGTAATGAAATGCAAGGGGGGGATTGACAATCGTCTGACAAGTGGTAGGATACTACTATGGTATTAAACACTGCGATCCGCCGTACACAAACTGTCGCCGCTCAGTTGGACGGCATTTTGCGTGAACGCATTCGCGATGGGCAATATGCGCCCGGACAGCGCTTGCCTTCTGAAGCAGAACTCACCGCAGAGTTTGGCGTCAGCCGCGCCACTGTTCGTACTGTGTTGACCCGCTTAACCGCAGAAGGGCTTCTTTTGCGTAAGCAAGGAGACGGCACCTATGTCAACAAAAATATTCGCGATGCTACCACACACATTGGGGGGCTGTGGGAATTTCAGCGCGTGATAGAAAGTTGTGGTTTTCAGGCAAGTTTACGCTTGGTGGATTTGCACCAGCGCATGGCAAATCTTGCCGAACAAGAAGAGTTGGGGCTATTGGAAGAACGTACTGTGATTTCACTGGAGCGGGTGTTTCTGGCAAATGAGCGACCAGTGGTGTTGGCGGAAAATATCCTGCTTTCAGAGTTATTTCATCGCAATATTGATGAGAAACTTGCAACACTGCCTTTGCGCAACCTTTTGCACGATTTATGTTCGGAAGACATTGCCTACGCCATGATTTCGATTCATGCCCACTTACTCACTGCCAGTGAAGCCAAACATTTTGACGGCTACCGGCAAGTTGGAGACGCCCTGCTACGCATTGACCAAACTTTCTACAATGCCCGCCACGAACCATTGGCGGTGGGCAGTAGTGTGGTAGATGACCAGTACCTGCAATTGCGTATGGTGCAAGCCTGGTAAAAACATTCTCAACCATCTGAGTTTTCTAACAATTTCACACCGGACATTGCCCTATTGCCCGGCAACTATACTCGACTCGGGTTCTATTTGGCACGTATGCCGAAAAGCGCGATTTCTATCCGTATCGAACATCATCCATATTAAACTACAATTTGGCTTATAGTGTGGGCATCCATTTTGCAACTATTCAAACTTAAAAAATCTAAAGTTTGAGTGGTAGATTGCCCCATTTTCCCACCCGTGCTATAATTAATTTGTAAGCAAATTCCAATCATTTTCTCACCTTGTATAATTACCATGTCTAACTTATCAGTAAACCCCAATGCCGAAACATTAGAAGTCCGACCTATTGGCAAAATGCCCATTAGCCTTACCGAACTAAGCAAAGCCCTAAAATATGATGTGAAGGAACTCATCATTGCAGGCTATACTTGGCAACAGATTGAGCGTGTTTGGTATCAAGAAATCAGCGTTAGCCAATTGTTGCTCGAAACGCCTGACCAACCTCCCATTCGCGTCAAACGCTGATTCTTATCCTTTTTTCATCAAAAACGCCAACACAAGAACGTTTTTAGGCATTGGGTGGCTTAAGATACGGTATAATGCGCCGTATGACCCGCTGTTGGCGTATTCATCAACGATATTCGGTACGGTCAATATTCGGCACGTCTGGTTTGTGCCGAATATTGAAACGCGCCTATTTTTCTGAAAGAAAAAGCGGAAGCTTTCTGCACACCGAATATAACTTGCCACACTCTCTTTTCAATTGCGGACGGTTTTTTCCAATCGTCGGCAATTTTTCATTTTAAAAAGCTGGAAAAATTTTATGACCCAACCATCTGCCGCCCGACTCGCTGTTCGCCAAAACGCTTCCGCTATTCTGGATGACTTACGCACATTTGCCGCTATTCCAAGCATTTCCACACTGTCCGAACACCGCCCGGATATTGTGCGAGCCAGTGAATGGCTTGCGGATAAAATGAAAAATCAAGTACGGCTCAATAATGTTCAGATACTCCCCACCGGCGGCGCTCCCATTGTTTACGGTGAATGGTTAGAAAACCCATCTCAACTGACTGTGTTGGTGTATGGGCATTATGATGTGCAACCGGTTGATCCGCTAAACGAATGGCGTACTCCCCCATTTGAACCGACACAAGTCGGGGATAACCTGCACGCACGCGGTATCAGTGACATGAAAGGACAAGTTTGGAGCTTTTTATCGGCGCTGGGCGCACTGCAAGCCAATGGTGGCATCCCGGTTAACGTGAAAGTATTGGTTGAAGGGGAAGAAGAAATTGGCTCGCCCCATCTGGCAAAATTCATTGCCGCTCACAAAGATTTATTAAAAGCTGACTTCTCGCTAAATGCAGACATGGGTATTGTAGACCCCAACACGCCCAGTTTGGTTTACGGCTTGCGCGGCTTGGCTTACTTTGAACTGTGGGTACACGGGGCAAAAAGTGATCTACACTCCGGTTTGTTTGGTGGGGTTGTGCATAACCCTGCCCAAGTGTTGGCAGAACTAATTGCCGGTATGCACGATGCACAAGGCAGAGTGACCCTACCCGGTTTTTACGAAAAGGTGCGCACCCTAGCAGAGGATGAGCGTGCCGAACTTGCCCGTATGCCCATTAGTGAAGAACAACTACTCCGCACAGCCGCCAACCCACCCCAATTCTACGGCGAAGCCGGTTACACTTCCTTTGAGCGCATGGGCGCACGTCCCACACTCGAAATTAATGGGCTGTACAGCGGATTTATTGGTGAAGGGTCTAAAACAGTTTTGCCCGCCAAAGCGATGGCAAAAATCAGCATGCGCTTGGTTCCTTATCAAAAAGGTGCAGACATCCGCCCAATGCTGGAAGCTTACCTGCAAGCCAATGCGCCTGCCAGCGTGCATTGGCAATTAATTGAACATGTGCATAGCGACCCGGTACTGACCAGTCGGGATAGTGCGCCCGTACAAGCCGCCATCTCCGCCCTTGAAAGTGTATTTTCCATGCACCCAATCTTCCGTTTGGAAGGTGGGAGTGTGCCAGTGGTAAGCGTGATGCAAGACGTGTTGGGAATTGATTCGGTAATGATGGGTTTTGCACTCCCGGATGATGCCGTACATGCCCCCAACGAAAAACTGCATGTGCCAACTTTCCTACGCGGAATCGAAGTGTTTATTGAGTTCTTCCAAAACATTCGGAAATAAAATCTTTATGAAACGCATCTCTATTTTTGCTATTCTGTTGTTGGCTGGATTGCTTGTCGCTTGTGGTGGTGTTGCCATTGGTCCCACATCTGAGCAAGCCACCCAAACCGCCATTGCGGCAGTGCCCACTACGGTTGCCCCCCCACCCACAGTGGTGCTTCCCACCGAAATCCCAACTACCGTCCCTAGTGAAACACCTACTGTGACGCTCATCCCGACCCAGGAGGCAACCGTTGACCCGGCAGTCCTGACCGCTAGCCCACAACCTGCCACCACCGATAGTGGTACTACCGGCGCAGATGCCACCGCCGCCCCGCCACCTACAGCCACAGTCTTTGCTACCCCAACCAGTAGCGCCGCACTCAACAACCTTGCGGTATCTGACCCAAGCAAGAATGCGGTTATCGCCGGTACTATTTTTATACCGAACCGCTCGTTAGCGCCAGCAATGCTGATTTTTGCCCACGAACCCGTTGAAGGTTGGTATCATTTTATCGAGACATTGCCAGGCACAACTGTTTATTCGATGGAAGTTGGCGTGCATCCCAATCCGTATCTGGTGTATGCCTACCCACTGGATGGCACAAAAGCAGGCGCTTACACACAAGCCGCCAAATGCGGTGTGAATCCTACCGTTTGCACAGACCATCGCATTTTGCCAATTTTGCTCACGCCGGGTGAAATTCGCAAAGATGTTAATATTTGGGATTGGGAGAGCGGTGCAATCGCCATTCCACCAGCGCCAGTACCTGTACCTGTCAAAGATTACAGCTACCTTACACCACAAACCGCACCCACTGTGGTCGGTACGACTACCACCATTCCACAGACCTTACAAACCAGTGTCACACCAAGCCAAAGCAACACGCCCGACCCCAATGCAACCGCTACTGCCACACCAACCCCCACTGCTACAGTGGATTTAGGGGCGACTGCTACGGCATTGGCAGGCAATACACCGGTTGCGGGGGCATCACCAACCTTGAGTAAGGATACGCTGGAAGAAGGGAAAGGACGCATGGTGGGGGCAATCAGCTACCCAGCGGGTGTCTCTGAAGTGGTGGTTTATGCGGTACGAGCCGATAGTAAATATAGCTACTTTATCCCGAATCCAAACTCAGCAGGTTTCCAACTGGATGTGGAACCCGGCAAATGGGTTATCTACGCCTATCCACGCGGGGCGGAAACCGGCAATCTAGCCGGTGGCTACACCGCTGGTGGAACAACACTTGCNNTGGCATTAATATCGGCAATTGGGCGCAAAACACCTACCCACCTGCGCCATTTGTCCCACCAGCGGGGCAACAATAATTGTTATTCGACACAGCTTTTGGGGGAATTTGTGTCGAATAACGTTTACCACGACTTCAGCGGTGATTGGGGAAGATGCACTTAATCACTACTCACCAAGCTTAAATCTGCTGATAAAAAGGCGGGGTTGCCGCGCACAAAATCAAGGGCAGGCATGGCGCGTTTGCCAGCCGGTTGCACCAGTTGCAATTGCAGTGCGCCCCTGCCAGCGCCCACCCATACCGACTTTCCTTGCAAGACTACTTTGCCCAGCGGCACATTAGCATCCACTGCCACTGCCGAAAGCACCTTGAGTGGCTGGTTTTGCCATAGGGTGAAGGTACTGGGCCAGGGGTCAAAGGCGCGGACTTGTCGAGCGAGCGCTACAGCAGGTTTGTGCCAGTCCAAAAAACCGTCTTGTTTTGTGAGCATGCCCTGATAGGTGACAAATTGCTCATCTTGGGGGAGTAAGGGCAACTCACCTTGCAAGTAGGCAGGTAGTTGTGCTACAAGTAGCTNNGGAGTAGCTCTGCCCCTAGTTGGGCAAGCTCGCTGGTTAGGCTGGCGGTGGTGTGGCTGGGCAGGATGGGGATGGCTTGGCGGGCAAATACTGCCCCGGTATCCAAACCGACATCCATTTTCATCAAGCTTATGCCGGTTTCGCTATCACCCTGCAGGATGGCGGCGGCAATTGGCGCGGCACCCCGCCAACGCGGTAGCAGGCTGGCATGGATGTTGACACAGCCAAAGCGGGGCATTTCTAGGACATTGCGCCGCAAAATCTGCCCGTATGCCGCCACCACAATCACATCAGGGCTCCAGCCTGTCAGTGTCGCAACTGACTGCGGGAGGCGCAAGCTCTCTGGCGAGAAAGTCTCCAAACCCAAGTCTAGGGCGGCTGACTTGACAGGACAAGCTTGCATTTTAGCGCCCCTTCCGGCTGGACGGTCTGGCTGGCTAACCACACCCACCAATGCAAAGGCGGGGTGATCTGCCAAAGCGCGTAAGGCGGGCACCGCAAAGTCAGGACTTCCCATAAAAACGACACGATATTTTTGCATAAGGCTTTCTCGCTAGATTAGATTTGACACAGATGAAAAGCGTAACTTTCATGCGTGCTGAATAAAGCAGATTTTAGCATAAGGGATGCCATCATACATTTGAATCGGCACAAGTCAGCGTTCCATATCCAGATAAAATGGAACTTTATACCCAATTCTTCGTATTAACTTATGAGAAAGGCAATCCCATGCTATACTGAACGTAAGCTAATCACGCTGGTTTGCTTTTCTCAAACGCTTCTCAGCCTTTTGAGAATAGTCTTGTTACCCGTATACTCGGCATAAGTTGGACTTGCATCTTTTTTGCTTAACTTATACGAAAAAGTGCGGTTTTTATGTGTGACTATTGTGGCAAGACCAGTTTCAAAAGCCAACTGCGTAAAAAGTAATTCTTTAATTCCCATGGAGATTTATCATGAGTGACGAATTTTTGGATGTTCCACCCACAGACAGCGCCCCACCACCACCACCGCCCCCACCCGCTTCTCCTGCCCCAGACCCAGTAGGGGTAACCGATGACGATAAATTGTGGGCTTTATTGGCTTATGTGCTGTCGCCATTGATGCCAGTCATTATTATGTTTATGGATGACAAGAAGAATCGCCCTTATTTGCGATCTCACAACGCGCAAGCTTTGGTAGTTGGTTTGGTAAACCTGTTGGCGGCGTTAACTATCAGTTGGCTGACGTGTGGCTTACTTAGCATTGTCATTTTCATTTTCCAAATTTATTGGGGCATGCAAGCCTACAATGGCAAGACAGTGGAAATTCCAGTCATCTCTAAGTTTTGCCGCGACCAAGGTTGGGCATAAATCAACCCACACTTTATCAACAAAAGGCAGTTGCGAAAACTGCCTTTTTTATTTAATCGCGCTGTAAGCGCCAGTATTGGTTGTTGGCACGTGCCAAAAAGCCATAGTCCACCAATGAGCGCCGTAAGCTTGCCGTGTCCGAATGCACGACTTTGAGTATTTCATTAACTTGTTTTTCGGGGTAGGTTTGTCCGGGTGAAAATTTTTCCGCTAGCCATGCGAGCAAGGGCTTCTCCTTGAAAGGAATTTCGGTTAGGGTGGTTTTATCAAAATAGGGGAGTAACTGCTCACGTTGCTCAGGGTTCATGTCGTCTGGTAGCTGAGCCAGTTTGTGTGCTTTCTCGATAGCAAAGAGTTGTTTCTTTGCCGCAAGTAGCGCCGCAAGGTCAATGCTGTAGGGCGCATCGGACTTTGTGGGCGGTTTTACAATTTGAGCTTTTGCCAACATGTCCAGATGGTTGATGACTGCACGAGGGCGTAATGTCAATTTTTGTGTCAATTGCGAAACAGTCTGTGGCGCCGTAAATAGTGCGCCAAGGATCTGCAATCTTTCTTCATCGAGTAAAAGTTTACAGTAGTGGAGTAGGAGGTCAGAAGGAATTGTCATCATTTTAATGGGTAATCATGTTGACTCAGCGTGCCGAATATCAAATTTTTTTGGGATTCTGTGTAACGAATTTGAAATCGTCTCGTTAACTATTCAGTAGATTCAAACCATTTTGAATATTAGTTTGAAATTCTCGCCCGATTCTACGCCGCGATTTCACAAACCAAAAAATAATTATCAATTAATTAATTTATCACCAAACGTCAAGTCAACCTTAAGCATATCTAAATTAATTATTGCGTATTTGTAATTATAATGAATAAGGGTGAAGTTTTATTAAAGAAGCCATCTTTTCTCAGCATTTTCTCTGATTACTATCTATCTGTTGAGGTTGGTTTTCACCCTACAATCTGGTTCTATGGAGGTCAAACCATGTCCACAAATTCTGTCCTTCGATTATCTCGACCTTTGCTATCTTTGGGTGCGTTAGCCATTGCGCTCTACTTGGGGTTGCTCAACTTTGTATGGGGCAATACTCCCACACAAGCGGCACCGCTGATGATAACGGCAACGGGCACTATCTTTACGCCTACCCCTTATGAAACGCCGTTTCCAACTATCCCAAATAACATTGATTTGGTTTTTAGCTCTGCCAGGATTGAAATGCCAACCTTTGGCAGTTGTTATGCCAACGGAAATTCGGAAATGCGCACGTCTGTTACCTTTTATAACAATAGCGAATATCCGCTCAGCAGTTTTTTTGTCTCGGTAAATGGCGAAAACCGCTTGGTTCGTTCAATTGCGGCAAAGCAAAGTATGACGCTGTCTTTTGCTGGTTATCAATATTTTCAAACAACAACGGTATTAATTGATGCTACCAATTTGATTGGCGAGAAGGACGAAGTTAACAATTATTTTTCAGGGCAAGTTCCTATCCCCACATTGCCGCCTTATACTTGCACGCCACAAGCCACTCCTCAGCAAACCTTTGAAGCTCCTTATCTGCCTGATTTAGTCGTTTTGGAAATTGGGGCGCTGGATTTGAACCCGTGCTCAGTCACCTATGGGAAACGTCCGGTCACTATCGGAAATGACAGTGCATATAGTGTGCAAGGTTTTTGGGTAAATGATACTTACTTCGACTTATCCTTATCCTACCCTCAAGAACAAGTCATTTGGCTGGAGAGTTCGGAATTAAGTGCAAAAGTTGTATTAGATCCGCAAAATTTGATAGCCGAAAGTGATGAAGGCAACAACCTAATGTGGGTGGTAAACGATGCAGATGTAATAACGCCATCT
>DKKK01000143.1 GCA_002455215.1 Anaerolineales bacterium UBA6668
CCAACACCAGTGCGCCTACCAACGTTGCTACCAATATTCCTACCAGCACGAGTGTTTCCAATAACCCCACGAACACTTCCGCATCAACCAGCAACCCGACCCATACCCTTCAATCTGTTAATAACTCACCAACGCCAACGAATAATCCTACTCAAAACTCTGTGGGCGGTTCCATCTTGTCGGCGCAAACGTCAACGCCAACAACAACTAGCGTGTTTGCTTCCAATACGCCAATACCCGCCAATGTTTCAGCTTCTAGTACGCCAACCACTCAGTCAACTGTGGTTTCGGCTCAACAAAATAATCCATCAGCGACTGCCGTACCTACCACTGGCAATGGCGTTTTCTATACCGCAACCGCTGTTTCCAACACTACAGGTGTAGTCAGTGGCTCTTTGGTAGCGACTCAGCCTAGTAGTGCTAGCACACCCAACGGCGTTAGCACGGTTAGCACACCCAGCGGCGCTAGCACAGGCGGAGTGGTTGCTCAAGCGACTCTGGTTGTCAGTGGTGTTCCCACCCAAACGGTTGGCGGACAGTTAGTTGGTGGGCAAGTCGTTGATGGGCAAGCGAATATTTTAGCGCCAGCCACGACCCTACCAGCGAGTGGTAATGTCTCTCAACCAACTGTAGTTGCCAATTTACCATTAGATTGGCAACTAAATGAAGGCGGAACCGAAAGTTTAGGAAACCCAACCCTACCGGGTGGTGGACAACCCTTGAATGGCACCGTGGATGGGGCTATCTCGCCGAATCCGGAGCCAACAGCAGTTGCCCCAACTGCGAAACAAGCCAACCTGATGCAAGTGTCCTTGATTGGATTGAGTGGCATGTTATGTATTTTAGGTGCAGGTGTTTTAAGTGGTGCTGGTGTAATCGCTTATCTACAATCTCAAAAAAAGTATCATGCCAAACGTTTCTATTAACAGTGCAAACATCGGCAAACAATTCGACAAGTTTGCCCAGCGTATACGAGAAAACTGCGCCGATTTTCTTTTGAAAACAAGCGCAATGCTTGACTTTGCTGGGTATAGACCGCGCAAAATCGTTGGGTTGCCGTTACTGATGGTGTCACTCAGCCTGCTCGCTTGCCAACTGGGTGGCGTGCAGATTGGCTTACCCGCTCAAGGGAGCAAAACCCCTTCCGATGCGAAACGAGTGAAGCTAACTGTAAATCAACCCGGGTTTTATAAAGTGCCCCTGTCCGAAATTGCCGCAACCGGTATTCAACTCCCGGACAACGCACTGGAAAGTTTCCGCCTAACTCATCGTAACCAACCCCTGTCTGTTTGGCGTGATGAAGCGAATATCTACTTTTATGCCGGAGTGGAAGAAAAC
This sequence comes from Anaerolineales bacterium UBA6668, assembly GCA_002455215.1. GTDB lineage: Bacteria > Chloroflexota > Anaerolineae > Anaerolineales > UBA6668 > UBA6668. The sequence goes on from DKKK01000143.1 coordinate 1,339, forward strand.
CTGTACTCGCCACAACAAATTTATTGGCTGGAGATGGATTCGGCAGTGGGTTGGCAGGATGTGACTTGCGGTGTGGTCAATTTGAAGGAAAGTGAAATCCAAGAATCGGAAGCCCAGCCAAATGAACCCTTGCCAATTTCTGCGGGCGAAGGAAAAACAGTCGCTATTCGTGAATTTTTCCCCCACACGCATTATGCCGCCAAAGCCCCGCTTGGCAAGAACTGGGTGGGGGTTCGCATGCTTTCCGGTAGCAAGACGGATTATCCCATGCAATTTGTGGGTGATCCTGCTTCGGAGAGCGCCTTATGGGTGGAAGTTTGGTCAGATACGCATGAAAGTAGCCTTGACCCCGACCACCACTTGCAGGTGCTGGTAAATGGGCAGATGGTGTATGAAGAAAATTGGGATGGCGCTGGGAGTCATCTCCTAAAAGCAAAAATACCTGCTGGCATTTGGCATGAAGGTGAAAATACGGTTACGCTATCTTTGCCCCCGACTGAATCGGCGGTGGAACGCCATCAACTATACAAAATGACCTTGTTTTCTGTGAGTTCCTTGCAGGCGGTGGACAATCAACTGGCTTTTTGGGGGAATGGCACACAGCAAAATGTGGGTAATTTTACCCAGCCTGCCGCAATATTCGACATTTCACAGGCAAACGCGCCACAATGCGTGACGGGGACGGGCGACTCTGCGGCTGTGTCCCTTACCAGCCAATCGGATGCCGCCTATCTTGCTGTAGTGCCCACCAGCGCCCGAATGCCTGACGCTATTGAATTGCCGAGTCGCAGTGTGGATTTAGCCGGGCTAAAAGGTGCAGATTATTTAGCCATTGGACCTGCTGACCTGCTAAAAGCGGCTGAGCCTTTGTTTGCCCAACGGCGTTCACAAGGTTTGAGTGTAGAACCAATCCTACTGAGCGATGTTTATGACCAATTTGGTGCAGGCTATGCGGAACCGACTGCCATTCAAGCGTTCATTCGCTATGCGAAAACCGAGTGGAGCATTGCTCCACGCTTCGTATTGTTATTGGGTGATGCGAGCTATGACTCGTTTGGCTATAAAAGTGATGCCAAATTCAATATTTTGCCCATTTTTTATGTGACATCGGAAGAAGGCGGCATTACCGGTAGCGACATTCCGTATGTGGATGTGGATGGTGATTATTTGCCCGACCTAGCCGTTGGGCGCATTCCGGCGCGTACGGCTGAACAAGTAAGCATACTGGTGCAAAAAACACTGGATTTTGAGACGCAAAGCACCCCCGAACTGATGGCAAGCATCCTGACGGTGGCTGACCCAGGCGAAAGCGAGCGCGAACAGTTTGTTTCTGCCGCCAACGGCTTTGCCGCCAACTTCCCCAGCGACCAATTTCAACAAGCCCAAGTCGCTCCTTTGGAAACAGACACCAATGCCGGTGAGCAAGTGCTGGCGCAGTGGGGGCAGGGGCACGGCTTGATAGCCTACTTTGGGCATGGCGCACCGCAACAATGGGGAAAGAGCAATCTGCTAACCACCGAGTTGGTGGCAAACTCGCCAACCGATTTTTCACCTGTAGTTGTGCAATTCACCTGCTTGACCGGCATCTTCATCCACCCGGAAACCGAGACTTTGGCGGAAGTGATGCTGTGGCAGAAAAATGGCGGGGCAACTGCCATGCTCGCGCCTACCAGCCCCACTGTGCCTACATCCCAACACATTCTAGCCAATGCCCTTGCCCTAGAGTGGGTGAACGCCCAGCAAACCACGACATTTGGCGAACTTCTGTTGGCGGCGCAACGCCAAGTGCCAACCGCATCGGTCGCCGAATTGGAAGTTTTGCAAACCTACCTGCTACTGGGCGACCCCGCCTTGCCCATTAAGCTAAAATAGCACGCAGGGTAGCAAAAGCTTGTCTCCGATTCACGTTTACCCTACTTAACTTGTAAAAGGCGCTTTATTTGCTAGAGCGCCTTTTTTTGTTGTTTGATTTGGCACGCGCAAAAATGTTGCCGACAGAGACGTGCCGGGAATTTGTTTATCGATTATCCCGATTTTTCAAATTGGTGATATATTAGAAATATATCTCTATTGTAACTGCTCAGGCTAGTGAAAACAAATCATTATGCAGGGTTGCCCCCAAATAAGTGGGAAACAACTTAAACATAGCACCCATCAAAATCCAGCGTAATCTCTCAATCCGAAAAATCTGTGTTAAGGACAGATGGGCTTTACCGGCACACTCTTGATTCGGTACACAGATTGGACAGATGATCGGATGACACAGAGCAGAAGAGTGAGTTCTTCCCTGATAGCGAAAGCAGAGATGATGCTACGGAGCTAGAGTGATGGACTCAGTGAACAAACGCTCAACAGCCTGTACTCATCATCCGCGCTTGAGTGTTACTGATACGCACCCAGTCTCGCCAGGTTGTTGGTTGCGCCCAACCAGGCTGAGCAGTTACTCTCTATTATTTAAATTTCTAAGGTAATGTATGTCTAATTCCAATGCTACATTTGATTTCCTAATTGTTGGGGGCGGCTCGGCAGGCTGTGTCTTGGCAAACCGCCTGAGCGCAGACCCTGCGAATCGCGTGATGGTGTTAGAAGCCGGGCGACCCGATTACTGGTGGGATATTTTTATCCACATGCCGGCTGGTTTGAGTTTTCCGATAGGCAATCGCTTTTACGATTGGAAATATGAATCCGAACCGGAACCCTATATGCACCAGCGGCGCATTTATCACGCACGCGGGCGAGTACTGGGTGGCTCGAGTAGCATCAATGGCATGATCTTTCAGCGTGGCAATCCGATGGATTTTGAACGCTGGGGCGCCGATGCCGGTATGGCTCACTGGGATTATGCACACTGTTTACCGTATTTTAAGCGCATGGAAACCTGCCTAGCGGGTGCGGATGACTATCGCGGGGGGGATGGACCCCTACAATTGGAGCGCGGACCCGCTNNCCCGCCACGAACCCGCTTTTTCAAGCCTTTTTTAAGGCGGTACAGCAAGCCGGTTATCCGATTACCCAAGATGTGAACGGTTATCAGCAAGAAGGCTTTGCTCGTTTTGACCGCAATATTCGCCGTGGACGGCGGCTGAGTGCGGCGCGTGCTTACTTGCATCCGGTGATGAAGCGCTCAAACTTAAAGGTGCAGTGCAATGCCTTTACCACACGTATTTTATTTGAAGGAAAGCGTGCGGTGGGGGTGGAGTATCGCCACGCCGGACGCACGCATCGGGTTTATGCCAAAGAAATTATTCTGTGTGGCGGGGCAATTAACTCACCCCAGTTGTTGTTACTTTCCGGAGTAGGGAATTCGGCAGATTTGCAAACGGTTGGTATTTCAGCGCTTCACCATCTGCCGGGCGTGGGGCAAAACTTACAAGACCATCTGGAAGTGTATATTCAATACGCTTGTAAACAGCCAGTCTCGATGTATCCCGCCTTGCAATGGTGGAATCAGCCGTGGATTGGCTTTCAATGGCTGTTCTTTCGCAAAGGCGCCGCCGCCACCAATCACTTTGAAGCCGGTGGTTTTATTCGTGGCAATGACCAAGTGCGCTATCCCAATCTGATGTTCCACTTTTTGCCATTGGCGATTCGCTATGATGGTACTGCACCCAAGGGGCATGGCTATCAGGTGCATGTGGGACCAATGTATTCGGATGTGCGCGGCACACTTAAGTTGAAATCTGCCGACCCGTTTACCAAACCGGCATTGCAGTTTAATTACCTTTCCACCCCCCAAGACCGCCAAGAGTGGATTGAAGCCGTGCGTGCGGCACGCCATATCTTGACGCAACCAGCTTTCGCCGAATTTAATGGCGGTGAACTCTCGCCGGGTAGTCGTGTGCAAAGCGATGCAGAGATTTTGGATTGGGTGGCGAAGGATGCGGAAACCGCCTTGCACCCCAGTTGCACTTGTAAGATGGGCGTGGACGACATGGCGGTGATTGACCCGCAAAGCATGCGTGTACATGGGCTGGATGGTTTGCGGGTGGTGGATGCTTCGGTCATGCCGTATGTGACCAATGGCAATATCTACGCGCCGGTGGTGATGTTGGCAGAGAAATCGGCGGATTTGATTTTGGGCAACACGCCATTACCAGCTGTGAATGTTCCGTTTTTCCGGGCGGATGTGCCGTAGTAGGCTCGCTAGACTGCGAATTTGAGTAGGTCGCTGGCTTTTTTGTGTAGCTAGCGGCTGTCTGCCTGTATAATTGCATTTGTGCGCAATCATTGGCTGTTTGTACTGGTTTTTGTTTGTGGCTGGGGTGTGGCTTGCCAAGCGGCGGTTCACCCGGTGCGTTTGGTTTCGCCTACCGCCACTGCGACTGCGGCTCGCCTGCTGGGGGTAATGCCCACCATTTTAGTACCCACTCGCCCGCTGGCTACTCCCACTTTGCAGGTGGGCGGTGTCTTGCAGACGGGGGCTGTGGAAAGCAATGCGGTGGAGCAACCGCAGGATATTGGGATGGAACTGGCATTGGCGGCTTTGACACAGCCGGTTGGGCAAACGGCTGGTGGGAGCGGTGTGCCTGCCCCAGCAGACATTCCAAGCCCTGCCCCGTTGAACCAGCCAGCTACGCCGACTATTCCCCGCTTAGGTGGCGAATCTCCCACGCTTCCTTTTTCCCCAACTGAACTCGGGCAAATTGTGTATGTGTGTTCTGACCCGCAAGATGACGAATTGTGCTTGATGGATGGCGATGGCGCTAATCAAAGGCAGTTGACGCAGAATGATGTGGCGGATTATTATCCTTCGCTGTCGCCGGATGGTTCGTTTGTGGTGTTTGCTCGGCAAATGCAGGCGGGTTCGGAAGCACAGTATGAGTTGTATCGGGTGAATGTGGATGGCAGTGGTGAGCAAGCATTGACGCAAAATGGCTCGAAAAATGCCGCTCCGGCTGTTTCACCTGATGGCAAGCAGTTGGTGTTTACCAGTAAGCTGGCTTTGGATACACACCAGGTGTGGCTGATGAACTTGGATGGCTCGGGTTTACGCCAATTAACCTTTGACGGGGCAAATTGGGACCCCACTTGGTCGCCGGATGGTCAGCAGATTGCTTTTGCGAGTAATCGCTCTGGCACGGTGCAGTTGTTTGTGATGGAGGCGGGGGGTGGCAGTCAACGGCAGTTGACGCAGGTGGCGGGCATTGGTGGGCGTAGTAGCTGGTCGCCCGATGGGCAAAGTTTGGTGTTTTACGCTGGCGACCGTACCGAGCGCACGCGCCAAATTTACCGCTTGGATTTTCCATCATTGACGGTGGTGGCTATCACTAGCGATGGTATGAGCGCCGGTCCGTGCTATTCGCCATTTTCGCGCTGGATTACCTACCAAACCGGCGGTGAAGTGGTGGTTATGCGCGATGATGGCACGGGTTTGCAGGTTTTGACAACCAATGTAAATATGGATTACCAACCCCGCTGGGGGAAAAAGTAGCGAAATTGGCGATTGCCAGCTACGGCATCCACACCGGATTGAAGCCGGCTGTGGCAAGGCGTGCCAGCCCACTGCCATCGCGGTTTACAATCCATACTTCGGGTGGGCTACCAAATTCCAAAACGTTGAAGCGTAAGAATACCAGTTGCCTTTCGTTGGGTGACCAAATGACGTTGGCATGATTGAAGGTTGGGTCGTTGGTGAGTGGCTGTGCGCCACTGCCATCTGGGCGGATAATCCACAATTGTGCGCCGGGCGTCCAGTCGGCAAAGAGTAATTGGCGGCGGGAAAAAGCCAGCCAGTTACCTGCCCGCGAGAAGGTGGGTTGATAATCTTGGACGGTTGGGTCGTTGGTGAGTGGGCGGATCTGGTTGGCGCTGATACCGTTGGTCAAATCTTGGATAAATAAATTAACAAAGCCGATTTCGCTTTGGGAAACGGTGGGGCGGGGGGTGGCAGGGGCTAGCGCGGTGGCGCTGATGAGGGTGGGGTCGGTGATGGCGGGG
>DKKK01000017.1:0-5388 GCA_002455215.1 Anaerolineales bacterium UBA6668
GAGAAAGGCTATCGGCTGTGGGGGGCAGATATTCACAGCGAGTACAACCCCTATGAAGCCGGGCTAGGTTGGGCGGTTAAGCTCAACAAAGGCGAATTTTTAGGGCGTTCTGCCTTGCTCAAAGCCAAAGAAGCCGGCGTTTCGCGCAAATTGTGCTGTCTGACGAGTGCTGACCCACACGCTATGGCACTGGGCAAGGAACTGATTGTCAGCCTGGACGGGCAAAGGTTGGGCTATGTCACCAGTGCCAATTTTGGTTACAGCATTGGCAAATTTATTTGCTACGGCTACCTACCGAGCGAATATGCCGCCCAAGGCACCCCCGTGCAGGTGGAATACTTTGGCAAGCGTTGGACGGCAGTGGTCAGCCCCGACCCACTCTTTGACCCGAAGATGGAACGCATGAAGGCATAGGATTTGCCCATTTGAATCAAAACAGGCTACTAGATGTAGCCTGTTTTGTTTATCTTTTAGCCAATGTAGCTCAAAACTGAAATCCAAACAGTATGCGAGTACACCTGATAAAATGTACCCCTTGAACTTGTAACTGCTCAGCCTTGTTTAAAACCAATCAATCTGGCGAAGCGAGGTGGCAGGAGCACATTCTTTTATTCCAACGTTTTCCACCGCATTTTACGCGAAACTTTGGCAAATTTTTGTTGTTTCAGAACCTACAAATGATATTCGGCACGCTTGCTGAATGCCACGAACACTATTACCCGTTAAGGGCTTCCCTGATTTATGGAAGGGCTATAACCTTATCTGCTTCGCGCAGACCACTTAAATATGCACCGTGAGCAGTTGAAAAATAATCGATTTCGGTATGTTCGCCTGCAAAAAACAGTTTATTATTTACAGCATTTGCCAAGTCATTAAAATGTTGCATAACAGTTCCGACTGCCGTATAAGAGTACGACCCGAATGAGTTTTGATTGGATTGCCATTTGGTGCGTAAAAAGTTTGCAGGATTAGGCACCGAAGTCCCGTAAATATCTCGTAAGTGCAACATAATCTCGTCAATCACCTGTGCGTCTGTCATGGATTCAGTTTGCCGTGCGTAATCGGCATAGGCAAAGGTCATTAGTGCATTTACAGTTGGGAGATATTTTTTAACATTTACAAAGAAGTTGAATTTATCCCGCGTTTCCGGGGTGTATGAAATATACTGCTCATTATCCCAAAAAGCTGAGTTCCAAGTAAGCAGAAACTTGTTTACACAATTCATGCCAACCTTTTGAATTGCAGTTAGTTTCGTTGCTGGTAGAGCAGGGACAAATTGTATTGAATTAGCTTTTAAAACACCTAAGGGGACAGTTACAATCACATAATCTGCTTCGCTAACGATTGAATTATGGGTTACCTGTATTTTAGTGCCGGAGTAATCAATTTTTGTAACTCGTTGATTCAGTTGTATATTCAACCCATTTGCCAAAAAGTTTGGAATGGTGTCATAACCATTGGTGGCAATCCGTTCTACACCCCCAAATACTTCACCTTCATCGTATAGTAAAGATGACAATTTATCCAAATCGCCCGTATCAAACGTTAGGTATGTGGATAAAAAGAATTTCCACAATCTATCGTTAATTCGCCCAGGATACAAAGCATTAAATACTGTCTCAAAGCTTTGATTGATGCTCCCACTAGCTTTGAGCACATCAAGAACGGAATAGTATTCATTTTCTGTATTTGTAAAAACCGTATCGTTTATAAGTGTGCCACCAATATCATAAGCCAGAAAACTCTGGTCATCGGTAAAGGCTGTTTGCATCCCGGCTGACTGAGCAAGTGTTGTGATTGGGTTTCCTGTAACGCCATGAATCCAACTTGCCCCTTCATCAAATGCAATCCCAAGACTACGGTTTGTGCGTAGTCGCCCGCCCACCTTTTCTTGCGCTTCTAGCACGATAACATTGAACCCGTTTTCATTTAGCTTTTTGGCGGCCGCCAACCCGGATATTCCAGCGCCGACCACAATCACAGTTTTAGCACTTGTAGGACTACCCGCGAGTATGATGGGTAGATAATAGGTATGGGCGGTAGAGCCTTGTGCGGAAAAAGTTTGTGAATCTTTTAGATGGGACGCACCTAAGGCAACGGTTGTCGATGTTACGAAGAACCTGCCTAATAGTTGAAGAAATTTTCTACGCGTATACAAAATAAGATATTCTCCGTGGCAGAATTGCCGTCCTGCTGAAAATTTTGTCAATCTGCACATCATCCCTAATATTCTGCGATAACGAGCAGTTTTATCTACTTTATCCCAGCAAATTGAATCGCATTATACATGACAATATGACTTATATCACACAATTCTTGACTCTGCGCCACAACGACCATCTGTGAACGTGCTAAGCATAGTATTGCCAATCAATAACGCCCATTTGTTCTAAAATCAGGTATAATGGATAGGTGTTCATCTATTGACACACCTTTTATCCCACTTCACACACAACTCGCCATGCAAGACAAAATTCTCGTTGTGGGCGCACGCGAACACAACCTAAAAAACATAACTGTTGAAATTCCACGTGACCAATTAGTCGTGATTACCGGACTGTCTGGTTCAGGCAAATCTAGCCTTGCTTTCGATACCATCTTTGCCGAAGGACAACGACGCTATGTAGAAAGCCTTTCTGCCTATGCCCGCCAGTTTTTGGGGCAGATGGAAAAGCCAAATGTGGACCGCATTGAAGGACTCAGCCCGGCTGTTAGCATAGACCAAAAAGGGGTGAGCCGCAACCCACGCTCCACTGTTGGAACCGTTACCGAAATTTACGATTATTTGCGCTTGCTATATGCCCGCATTGGCACACCGCACTGCCCCGACTGCGGGCGCGAAGTGCAACGCCAAAGCGCAGACGAAATTGTCTCTGCCATTGGAGCACTCCCCTCCGGCACTCGCCTGCTCATCCTAGCCCCGATTATCCGCAATCGCAAGGGTACGCACCAAGCCGTGCTGGAAGACATTCGCAAAGCAGGCTATTCTCGGGTGCGCGTAAATGGGCGTGTCTATGAAGTGGACGACGACATTCAGATGGACCGCTACAAACAACACGCCATCGAAGCTGTCATTGACCGCTTGGTTGTGCGCGACCTGTCTGGCACAGATGAAGAAAGCCAAGAAGCACGCACCCGCCTGACCGATTCGGTGGAAACCGCACTCAAGCTCGGTGAAGGTGTACTCATTGTCAGCATTGTACAGCCCGACCAAGAGCCACAAGACATGCTCTTTTCCGAGCAGTTAGCTTGCCCGCTCGGACACATCAGCCTACCCGAACTCGAACCGCGCACCTTTTCCTTCAACACCCCCTACGGGGCTTGCCCTGAATGTCAGGGCATTGGGCACAAACTAGAAATTGACCCCAACTTGATCATTCCAAACCGCGATCTTTCCATCAATGATGGGGCAATTGAAGTGTTGGAATGGCGCAGTCGCGATGAAGATGAAACCAGCTACTATTGGAAACTGTTGGAAAAAATGTGTCAACGCTATGGCATCCCGCTGGACAAGCCCGTGCGCCAACTGACTGATTCCCAACTCAACATGGTGTTCTACGGCAACAATGGCGAAAAATTCCCCGTTCATTACACCAACAAAGATGGACGCGAAGCAACCTGGCAAGCCACTTTTGAAGGGGTGATTGGTAACCTAGAACGGCGTTACAAAGAAACCACCAGCGATTACGTCCGCGCCAAAATTGAAAGCTATATGAGCCAACGCCCGTGCGAGGTGTGCCATGGCAAGCGCCTGCGCCGCGAAGCACTTGCCGTCACCATTGCCGAGCGCAATATTGTGGATGTGACCGCCCTTGCCGTTGCCGATGTACTCAGTTGGGCACATCGTTTACAGGATAATGACGGGCATCTGAGCGAAAAACAACGCCTGATTGCCCGGCAGGTGTTGAAAGAAATTGTCGCTCGGCTGGAATTTATGGTGAATGTGGGGCTAGATTACCTAACGTTAGACCGCACCGCCGCCAGCCTGAGCGGCGGCGAAGCTCAGCGCATCCGCTTGGCAACCCAAATTGGTAGCCAACTGATGGGTGTGCTGTATGTGCTGGATGAGCCTTCCATCGGTTTGCACCAGCGCGACAATGACCGCCTACTCCACACCATGAAAACCATGCGCGACCTCGGCAACACGCNNGGCGCACCCGCACTCGCTCACTGGGCAGTATCTCTCGGGGCGCAAAGCCATTCCAGTGCCCGCCACCCGCCGCCCCGGCAACGGGCAGTTTCTCACCATTCGCAATGCCCGTGAAAATAACCTAAAGAATATTGATGTGCAAATTCCGCTTGGCAAGTTGGTGTGTGTGACCGGCGTATCCGGCTCCGGCAAATCCACCTTAGTCAACGACATTCTATTCAATGCCATCAATCGCTCCTTACACGCATCCAAAGAAGTGCCAGGCGCACACGACACCATTGAAGGATTGGAACAAATCGACAAAATCATTAACATTGACCAAAGCCCCATTGGGCGCACGCCACGCAGTAACCCCGCCACCTATGTGGGCTTGTTCGATGTGGTGCGCACACTCTTTGCCGAACTGCCCGAAAGCAAGATTCGCGGCTATCAGCCCGGGCGTTATAGCTTTAATGTGAAAGGTGGGCGTTGTGAAGCCTGTCAAGGGCAGGGGCAAATCAAGATAGAAATGCAGTTCCTAGCCGATATCTTTGTCAATTGCGATGTGTGCAAGGGCACACGGTACAACCGCGAAACCTTACAAGTGCGTTTCCGCGATAAAAACATCGCCGAAGTGCTGGATACTAGCATTGACGAAGCAGTGGAACTGTTTGCTAGTTTCCCGCAGATGGCACGCAAACTGGAAACCCTACAAGCTGTTGGGTTGGGCTATGTTAAGCTTGGGCAAGCCGCCACCACCTTGAGCGGGGGCGAAGCACAGCGCGTCAAGCTCAGCAAAGAATTGAGCAAACGTTCTACTGGCAAAACCTTGTATGTGCTAGATGAACCTTCAGTCGGGCTACATGCCGCCGATGTACATCGCTTGGTCGAAGTTCTGCACCAGTTTGTAGAGAGCGGAAATACTGTTATCATCATTGAGCACAATTTAGACATCATTAAAACAGCCGACTGGCTGATAGATTTGGGACCCGAAGGCGGGCAACGGGGCGGGCAAGTGCTGGCACAAGGCACGCCGGAAGAAGTGGCACAATTGCCTTATAGCTATACCGGACAATATTTGCGCAAACACCTGCCCCANNCACTAGTGGCTAGTCGTTGGTCAAAAATTTGGCAAAGCGGAACGAATATCCATCAGACGCAAGTGTGGATGATAGGGAGTGACTGTGGATAGCTTGTTAATTCAGTCGGCGACTCTAGTGCCTGAGTCGCTGACTTTGCTTGCGCTATCAGGGAAGAAT
>DKKK01000017.1:5415-22943 GCA_002455215.1 Anaerolineales bacterium UBA6668
TCCGATAATCCGTCCAATCCGCGTACTGAATCGGGAGTGTGTCAGTAAAGCCCCTCTGTCCGTAACACAGATTTTTCGGCTTGAGAGATTGCGCTGAATTTTGATGGATGCTATTTTTAGGTTGTTTCCCANNCACAATTTTCAGATGTATAAATTTATTCCTATGAAAATCATCAACACCCCCAACTGGAAACGCCAACAACATTTCGCGTTTTTCTCCAATTTTGATTATCCCCATTTTAGCCTATGCGCCAATGTGGATGTCACCCACACTTACACCCAAACCAAAGCGCAAGGATACTCGCTTACCATAGTATTTAGCTATTTGTTGGCACTTGCCGCCAATGAACAGCCCGCTTTTCGCCAGCGGATTCACGGGCAAGAGGTGGTGGAATACGAAGTGGTTCACCCCGCGCCCACCATTTTGGGGAAGGATGAGCTTTTTTCTTTCTGCACCTTGCCCTTCACACCAAACTTTCCGCAATTTGCCAGCCAAGCCGCCCCTATCATTGCACAAGTGAAAGCTGTCCCCACTTTGGATGACGAGCATCGCGATGATTTGCTCTTTCTAACTTGCATCCCGTGGGTAGCCTTTACCAGCATGACCCACCCCATTCACATGCACCCCACCGATTCCGTCCCACGCATCTCTTGGGGCAAAGTCTATGCGGAAGGTACACAATGGAAAATGCCACTCTCTGTGCAAGTCCATCATGCGCTGATGGATGGGGTGCATGTGGGCAGGTACTTTGCGCGAGTGGAAGCACTGCTGGCGGAAGGGGTGACACTTGGCTAGGCTTGTCGCAAATGTGGCTTTTACTCGCTGTAAATTTGTTCATTGTGAAAATCGCCCAGTTTTATGGGCAACCTATTTCTCACATTAACCTATCGTTGAAAAGTTTTCGCTGGTATCATTCCGGTGTTATTTGGGCGTTTTTTCGCCCGGTAGTTCAAAAGTGGCACTTTTCCTAAGAAGTAAGCGCACATTTCAAGCATACCGCATCATGCACATTGGTAAATAAGCAAATGACACCTTCAGATACCATCGTCATACTCGATTTTGGCTCACAACTATCCCAACTCATTGCTCGCCGTGTACGAGAAGCGCAAGTCTATTGCGAAATGTTCCACTGGGATACAGACCCGCAAACCGTACAAGCGCTTCATCCCAAAGCCTATATTCTCAGTGGTGGGCCCAACAGCGTGTATGCGCTAGATGCGCCGCATTTGCCAGAATATGTGTTGGAAGCTGGTGTACCCGTCTTGGGCATTTGTTATGGTATGCAGTTGTTGGCACATCACTTAGGTGGGCAGGTGGTTGCCGGAGAGCGGCGTGAGTACGGGCGGGCAATTGTCACCCCCACTGCCGAAAACACACTCTTGCCCGCCGTCTCTCAACAGGTGTGGATGAGTCACGGCGACAAGGTGGAAACTTTGCCCAGCGGTTTTTTTGCATCTGCCACTAGCCCCAACTGCGCGTTTGCCGGCATGGAAAACCCTGCACGCCAGATTTACGCCGTGCAATTTCACCCCGAAGTACGCCATACCGAATTTGGTACGCAAATTTTAGACAAATTTTTGACACTCAGTGGGCTTGCCCGCACTTGGAATGCTGGCTCCTTTATCGAAAGCGCAATTGCCGAGATTCGCGCCAAAGTGGGTACAGCCAAGGTGATCTCAGCGGTCAGTGGCGGAGTGGATAGTAGCGTAGCAACTGCACTGGTACATCGTGCCATTGGTGACCAACTGACCTGCTTTTATGTAGACACGGGTTTGATGCGGCTAGGCGAAAGCGAGCAAGTGGTGCGCACCTTCCGCGAAAATCTGGGCGCACACCTAGAGCCTATCAATGCCATTGAAGACTTTTTAAGCGCACTGGAAGGGCTAACCGAGCCAGAAGCAAAACGCAAGGCAATTGGTGAGAAATTTATTCGTATCTTTGAACGTACTGCTCGCCAGCTAGGCAAAGACGCACAATTTTTGGTACAAGGCACGATTTATCCCGATGTGGTGGAAAGTCAAGGCAAGGGGCGCGAAAAAGCCGCCAAAATTAAGACACACCACAATGTGGGTGGTTTGCCCGATGACCTGAAATTTAACCTGCTTGAACCGTTACGCTACCTGTTTAAGGATGAAGTGCGGGCGGTTGGCACGGCGCTTGGCTTACCCGACGAACTGGTTTGGCGACAACCCTTCCCCGGTCCCGGGCTAGGCATTCGCTGTTTGGGCACTATCACCTGGCAACGCTTAGAAACCCTGCGAGCGGCAGATCACATCTTGCTAGAAGAATTGGGCAAGGCGGGTTTACTGCGCCACGGCACCGCACAGGCTTTTGCAGTGTTATTACCCGTGAAGTCGGTGGGCGTGATGGGCGATGCGCGTACCTACGAAGAAGTTTTAGCACTGCGAGCAGTCGCAACCGATGATTTTATGACCGCAGACTGGGCACGTTTGCCCTATGACCTTTTGGCGCACGTCTCAAATCGCATTTGCAATGAAGTACCTGGCATTAACCGAGTGGTGTATGACATTACCAGTAAACCACCTGCAACCATTGAATGGGAGTAACCGATGAAACGCATTGGAATTTTAACAGGTGGGGGAGATGCCCCCGGACTCAACGCCGTAATTCGCGCTGTTGTGCGTACCGCAGTCTTGCAACANNTAAACACGGGCTGGAAGTGTACGGTATTGAAAATGGTTATGACGGTTTGCTTGGCGACCACCCCTTGCGCCCGCTTTACCCTGAAAATGTGCGCGGTATCACCGGGCAAGGTGGCACCATATTGGGCGCAGTCAATCGCGGCAACCCTTTCCAGCGCGACGTGACGCGCAATGGCGAGAAGATTACGGTAGATTTTTCGGCAGAAGTGGCACGCCGCGTCGAACAAGAAAAATTGGATGCACTGATTGTTGCGGGTGGCGATGGAACAATGCAAATCTCCTACCGCTTTATGCAGGAACGTGGCATTCCAATTGTCGGCGTTCCCAAAACGATAGACAACGACTTAGGCGGCACTGAAGTGACCTTTGGCTTTTATTCTGCACTAGAAATAGCTACCCAAGCCATTGATATGCTTCAAAACACAGCCGCCAGTCATCGGCGGGTGATGGTAGTGGAATTGATGGGGCGTCATGCTGGGTGGTTGACCCTGCGGGCAGGTATTGCCGGCAATGCCGATGTGATTCTCATCCCCGAAATCCCTTACGATATTGAAGTGGTGTGTGCGGCAGTGCGAAAGCGTGCGCAAAATGGCCGCCCACAAAGCGTAATTGCGGTTGCAGAAGGAGCGCTCCCCAAGGATGGCACAGCCACCTTCATTCAAGGTACTCAGCTAGGCGGGGTGGGCTTGCGTGTTGCCACCCAAATTGCCGAGCGCACCGGGGTCGAAACTCGCACCACCGTGTTAGGACATTTACAACGCGGCGTGGACCCAAATGGGTTCGACCGCTGGCTTGCGACTTTATATGGAATGCAGGCGGTGCAACTGGTGGTGGAAAAGAAATTTGGCTATATGGTTAATTATGTGGCACGTGAAGTGGGAAGCATTTCGATAGCAGATGCCTTGGCAGAAACGCCCAAATTTGTGAACCCCAACGGCACAGATGTGCGCGTTGCACAGGCGCTGGGGGTTGTGTTTGGTTAGACCGGATTAACCTTGCCCTAACGCCGAAAGGTATATTCGGGATTGCCAAATTTTTCGACCCGCAAAGTTTGGGCGAGTTCTTCCTCATAGGCGTTCAGCGCCCCCAACTCAAATTGTACGTCCAAAGCGTGTGCCAGCCCGGCTTGCACCTGTTCAGCGGTTGCTTGCCAAGTGGGTGTGTACCCCAATACTGCTTCTAAAGTGGTGGCGCGTTGCCGTACACGTACCGCAGTCTCGGCGCGTTCTATTTCGTGCTCGAAGCGCAATGCGGAGCAGATTTCACCAATATCCCCATAGAGCGGCAAAGAGCCATGTTGCAAAACCACCCCTTGTTTGCGCACCTGTGCGCTACCGATGAGTTTTTTTCCGTTTGCCACAATTTCATAGTCACTCGGTACTTCAAAGCACACGGGCAGTTGCTTGTGTGCGCCTTCCGGCACAGTTCCTTCATTACTTGCCGCTACTCCCATTGCTTCTAGTGCCGTCAGTAACCCCTGGCTAATGCGCCGATAACTCGCAATAATACCACCGTCCATCACTGGGTCGGTTTCGCTGGCGAGTAAGGCATAGGTTAGTTCGCGGGTGTGCAAGATTGCCCGTCCGCCGCTGGGACGGCGCACAATCTGCCAGCCGTTTTTGGCAATTTCCTCAAGATGCGCTTCATGGGACAGTTGAGACACCCCCAAAGACAAGCAGGCAGGCTCCCATGCATACAAACGCAGGGTGGGTGGGGACTGGTGGGTTGCAATCGCCTGTAAGATGGCAGAGTCAATTGCCATGTTTTCTGCGCCACTGGCTGTTCCGGAAAATATCACTCGCCAAAGCGGGAATTTTTGCATAGGGTAAATTGTTCCTTGAAAGATTGTATACTAAGCACGACCACAGATTGCGGATTTTTGTTTTTTGACCAGAACGCAATAGTTCATTGCCAAGTAACGGCTTTGTCATTTCGAATGAGCGAAGTGAGAGAGAAATCCTTGATATTCGGCACGCGTTAGATTCGGTATCATACCGATTTGCGTTTTTCTCTTAAGGAAAAAACGAAGTTTTCATCCGTGTCGAATATAGCACACTGGGCTAGATTTCTCCTTTCAGTTGAAATGACCCGAAAATTAGACCGTCTTAAGTGATGGCCAGTGCTATGCAAAAGCGTAACGCCTATCCGTGCCGAGTATATTTGCTCGGCTAACGGGTCATTATTGGGTATGTGTGTGGCACATATGTGCCGCACATAATTGTAGAAGCAAGCCTTAGACGCGTCAAGCGGCGACTCATCATTTGATTGGCGCACAATCCCCCATCCCAAAAGAAAAGCCCCCATTGCGGGGGCTTTCCGTTATTGCCGTGCTGGTATGCAGTGCGAATCTATTTCAATATGATGGGTAAGAACACTTGGTAAGCAGGTGGTTGCGGGTCATCTGCCCAAGCTTGAACCGCTTCGTCTTCATCGGGTGTGGTGTCAGACCAGCCAGTGGTTAGGTCTATCAGCATGGTGCCATCCGTGCCATAGCTAATCACTATACTGCGGTTTGCCAAGCCGGTAATGTCACCCCAACTTTCCACTTCCGCCCAAGAGCCGCGTGTAAATTTGTACTGCACAGTCGTACCATCCAAAATATCTACGGTATATTCCCAAATGTTGGGCGACTCGGAAACTTGCGTCATAGCCTTTGTTTGCGGGTTACACCAGCCACACAGTTCGCTGATACCACCCACAATATACACCGTACCCGGGCTATAATCCGGCACTTTGACACGCCAAGTGACTTCTACCACGCGGAATTCAGCCGTTGCTTCGATAATGTTTGACGGGAGTGAGTTATTGAAACTAGTGTCATATGCCAACACATAGTACTCATAGGTCACGCCGCCTTCGACCGTTAGGTCAGTATATTCGGTAGTGCCAGCCGCAGTGGTGTCAATCTGCGCCCAATCGCCATCCGGGCTTGGCGCATCCTTCTCACGGCGGTAAATGCGGTATCCGGCAACATCGGGGGAAGTGCTAGCAGTCCAGTGCATTGCGATACTACTTGGCGATGTCAGGTCAAGCGTTAGGTTTATCGGCGCGTTGGGTTTGGTCGTATCCGTGCTAGCGTTGACGGTTAGGATACCAATGCCAGAACCTGGCATCCAACTTACGCCACCATTTGAACTACAGCGTACTGTGTAGAAATACGTACCGACCCGCTCCGGCAGGATACTACCTACATATTTATCATGCGGATCCACAAGGCTATCAAAACTCATTGGAGTCCAATTCCAGCCGGGGGTTTCGAGTAAACCAGCTTGATAGGCGTAGCCCAACTGCATGGTGATACCGCTTGCCGGACCGTTGTTGCCGGTAAAGCCCGTCACTTCCACCAAACCATACAAATTACCCGTTGATGTGGTCGTGCTGATGGTGTGGGTCATGGTTAGCGGATGGTCTAAAGTACAACCGTACAAAGTATGTTGGGGAATGCCCAATACTTCATTGGAATTTTCGCTGACCAATTTTGTGGTGGTGTCGCGTGCTACTATTATATAGTAGTATTTCACGGCATTGGTTAAGCCGGTGTCGCTGTAGGTGAGTGTGCCACTGGGTAAGGTGGCAATTTCCACATATTCGCCACCACTCAAGAGCGTGCGGTACAGCACATATTCGTCTGCACCAGTAACGGCTGTCCAAGACAAATCTACCTGCCCATTGCTTTCATTATCTACAGAAAGAACCGGCGCATCCGGCGGAACAGCCAGTGTACCATCTAAGACCAAAATCGCGCCATTTAGTGCTGGTGTAGCGACATCTTCTATCACCCCACTTGCCGAGACGGTGTAGGTTGTGCCACCGTTTAATACGTCAATGAACTGTGTGCCTACCGCAATGTAACCCAGCACATTCACGTCTACTGTTTGGGCATTTGTCTTGCGGTTAACCACCACCACTGCGGCATCGCTGTGGTCTTCCATCAAACGTCCATAAACATAGACTTTGTTGGTGTTGTCGATTTTCAATGGGTCAAAACTGCCAATTTGTAGAGCAGGATGTGCATTGCGGGTGGCAGTCAGCAATTGGTAGTAGGGTAGCAGGTCGGTGAAACCAGTGCCGGTTGGAGCCAAGTGCGGGTACATTGGGCTTCCGCTAGCATCGCTCCAGGGGTAAGGAATGCGGTTGTAGGGGTCGTCTTGCCAAGTGCCGCCGGTATAAGTAGGCGGCGCAATTAAACCAATTTCATCGCCATAATAGATGGTCGGAGCGCCGGGGAGTGTCATTTGTAGTAACGCTACCCCTTTTAGCTTGGTCAAAGCGGGTGACCAATCATAGCTGGCATTTTCATAAATGGTGGCATCGTTCTCGTCTGCGCGTTCATCCAGATAGAACAAAGCGCGGTTGGTATCGTGGCTACCAAGCAAGTTCATCATGGCATACAGCGCTTCTTTTGGGTAACGCTCTTCCAAGTTTAGCAAGCGTTCATTCAATTCTTCGGGCGTTAGAGGCGCCAACACACCTGCCGAGCTACCGGTGTTGCGGTCGTTATCTACAAATTGCGAGTCGCGCCAGAAGCTCAACACTGCCGAGCTAAATTGGTAATTCATGGTGGCATCCCACTCACTGCCGAGTGTCCAAGCGGTTGCCATGCCCCATTCTTCGCCCACCACATAGGCTTCGGGGTCTGCCGAGCGAATGGCGCTACGGAAACCTTCCCAATAGCCATTGGGGTTCAGCGGGTCTTCGTTGGCTACGCCGGGGTCTACGTCACCACCCACATCCAAGCGCCAGCCACTTGCCCCTTGGTTGAGCCAGTATTCTGCAATGTTAGAAGTGGGGCTAGGAGTAGCTCCTTGCCAAATCAAATCACGCACGGCGTTTAGGCTGGCATTGAGTTTGGGCAAGCTATCATAACCAAACCAACTGGTATAAACGGTATCGCCATCACACACTGCCGGGTTAGTGGGCGGAGTGGCAGGGTTGAAGTAGAACCAACTGCGATACGGGCTGGTGGTACTTTCGCATGCACCGCTATTGTCATCAGTGCCAGGTCCGCTTGGGCTAGTGAGCACACCTGCGGAGTCGTAGCGACTATAGCGGTCTAGGTATTTGCTGTCGGAAGAAACGTGGTTAAACACACCATCCAACACAATGCGGATACCGTGGGCATCGGCGGCGGCAACGAGTAGATCCCAAGCGGCTTTGCCACCAAAGGCGGGGTCAATCTGCCCATAATCGGCGGTGTCATATTTGTGATTGGATGGGGATAGGAAGATGGGGTTTAGGTATAAAATGGTCACCCCTAAGTCGTCAAAATAGCCATCGTTAATTTTTTGGGTAATCCCTTGTAGGTCGCCCCCATAGAAGTTGCGGCTATACGAGCCAAAACAAGCGGTATCCCCAGCGTCTCGCGGGTCGCAGATGGGGGTGTTCCAATCACTGCCATTGGAGCGCACAATGGAGCCGCCCGTTTCAGCGTAGAAGAAATTGCCAGCAGTGGGGTTGTTAGCGGATACACCATCGCGGAAGCGGTCCGGGAAAATCTGGTACATCACGCCTTGCTTGACCCAATCGGGTGTGTGGAAGGACGGGTCATAAAAAGTGATTTGCCAGCTATTGTCAGGGCTGGTGGTGTATGCTTGCCCTAGCCCACCCAAACGCCGACTATCATCTTCATAGTATGCCGTGGCAGTGCCATCTTTGGCAATAAAGCGATAGTAATAAATATTGGGCACGGTGCTGGCAGGCACGGTTGCTTCCCACCATTCGTAAGTGCCGTCATCCAGCACCTTGGTCATGTTGAGCAAGATTTGCGAGTTTTCGCGGTCTTTCCAAACGCGCACTTGTGCCGATTGCAAGTCGGTGCTGGTTGCCCGCAAGCGCAAGACAACATCTGTGCCATAGGGTTGTGCCCCACCGGGGTTGCGGTACACACCAGCGCGACTATCGTGACGCAGATTGTCAACATCAATCGAATTGGG
This sequence comes from Anaerolineales bacterium UBA6668, assembly GCA_002455215.1. GTDB lineage: Bacteria > Chloroflexota > Anaerolineae > Anaerolineales > UBA6668 > UBA6668. The sequence continues at coordinate 14,013 of DKKK01000017.1, forward strand.
TGCATAGGGTGGCGCAAAAGTGAGCACATTGGTGCGTCCCTGTCGGGCATCANNCATCATAGACAAAATATACACTTTGTCCATTGACCGAAATGGTGAATGGCACAGTGGAACAGCACCCGCCATCGCTATCATAGCCGCGCCCATCATCTTTGTTAATTTGCGCTGTCCATGCGCCATTTCCCGCCAACTTGCCTTGATATGCGCCCGCACTGGGAACCGAATACACCAGAGCGTAAAATCCATGCCCGTTGTTGGTCAATGCGGTGCCGGCATCTGGGTTTGTCCAAGGCGTGCTCTGAAAATCACCCACTGCCGTAATCGGAGATAGTGGAGTGTCCCACGCATTGAGAATATTGGTTTGTGGGAAAAGAGCTGTTCCTACATCGCCGCTGTGGTTGTTGGTATCAAAGGTCACTTTGACAGTTTGACTAGATGTGGAGGTCACCAGCCAACTGTTTTTAAAGCCAGCGGGTGTGGTGTTCCACGTGCTACACTCGGTTACTTTCCAGCGGTATGTCCCGGCACTCGCCACCGTAATATCACGGCTGTACACGCCATCCCCACCGAGCAAGTCGCCATTGGTGCCGTTGTCATTCATGGGCAAACCAGCATTGTCCCAACCGTTAATTTCACCCACGGCGCAATAATTGGCAGTGTTGCTCCCATTGACTCCGGCATAAATGGTATCGTTGAAGGCATCGAGCAAAAAGACGACGGTTTGATTGGGCGCCGTGGTGGTAAATTGTGCATTGGAAGCACCGCCGTGCGGTCCAAATCCACGCCCAGCCGGACCGACTTGGTAATCCCATCCGCCGGTGTTGGTGATTTTGTAATCATAAGTGCCTGCACTTGGCACGGTGTAAGCCAAGCGGAAAATGCCATTGCCTTCAGCAGTCATTGCCGTTGCGGCGTCCGCATTGTTCCATGCTCCAGATTGAAAAGTGCCCACAACCGTAAAAGCCGACACCAGCGTATCGGCGGCATGGACGCGATTGGCGGCAGGAAGCCAATCAATGCCAGCATCGCTCACATGGCTGTTGGCATCAAAGGTAAAACGCACTACTTGGTTGGGGGCGGTGGTGTGAACATAGGCATTGTTGTTGGGATAGGCAATGCCCCAATTGCCACATTCCAGGATTTTGAAGGCGTCGTCACCCGCGGTAGCGAGGGTGTAATCCAGGGTGAAGATGTTGTCATTGGGAATCACATCTCCATTCGTGCCATCATCATATAAATAAGTGCCGTTGTTGTTCCACCCCTGAAATCCGCCAGCTATACACCAATTGCTAGCGGCGGCTTGCACGGGGGTGCGGGGAGGGGTCAAAAATAAACCGCCCACCTGCAATAGAAGCAGGAATAAAGAAAAGGTGATACTTTGTCGGAAAACCGATTTTTTTGAAAAATTGAACATACTGCTGTCTCCAAAATTTGATTTCTGCCACTTTGTATTTCAAGAAAACAAAGCTAGTTACTCTTTGTCACTCTCTCAAGCCTTTTGTGAAAATTATACTGCAAAATCCCAAGAAAATCAACAGTTTTTGATAAATTTAGGTTGAATTCGGTTATATAAAGTGAATATTTCAATTCAATTGTTTGAATAAAAAACAATCTGGCGGCATTTAGGGTCGAGCGCCATAAATAATGGCATATACAGCGCCTTGCTCATAATCACTCACGAACAGAGTCCCATCGGGCGCGACCCAGAGCCCTAGTGGGCGTCCTGATTTTTCGCCATCGGCATGCCCGCGCAAACGTAGAAACCAGTCCGAGTAGCTGACTGTGTAGTTTCCCTGCGAATCACGCTGGAGTTGCAAGCGTTGAATGCCTGTAGGTATGTCGGTGTACACATAAGAACCGAAAATTGCCACTAACGCGTTGTCTTGATATTCTGCCGGAAAGGCATGGGGCGATTGAAGCTCTTTTGGGTAAAATACCAAGCCATCTGCCGAACTGCGGGCAGTAAAAAGATGAATGGCGGACTCGCGCTGGGCGCATAGCTCTTCGCTACCCGGTTCTGACCCACCCTGCCAGCACGCTTGCCAGCCGTAGTGCAAACCTTGCCGAATGTGGTTCAGTTCTTCGGCTGGTGCAAATTGACCCAAGTCGTCTCGCCCATTTTCCGTGGCGAACAAGTCGCCAGCCGCATTAAAGGCAACGCCAAACGGGTTACGCAACCCCTGCGCAAATACTTCCAACCCACTACCATCTGGCAAAAAGCGCAAGATACTAGCGGAACGTGCATCGGTTTGCGGGCAAGCATCGCAATCTGAGCCCATTCCCAGGTAGAGGTAGCCATCCCTGCCAAGCGCCAGACTATCGTTTTGGTGTAAACCTTCACCGGGTAGATCGGCTATCAAAATATTGGAAATTTCTGCTTGATGGTCACCGTCTTCATCTTTAAGTACCGCCACATGACTCTTGTAAGAGACATATAGCGCAGATTGATACCATAATAAACCCAACGGGTTGGTATAGCCAGTGGCAAATTGATACTGGGCATCGGCAATCCCATCTTCATCTGCATCCCATAGCTGGTAAATTTCGCCCGATACTGCCCCAACATACACTTCTCCGTGGTCACCGCCCGCTAAACTGACCGGGCGAAAAATTTCGGCGAAGATGGTGAGCGAAAAACCGTCCGGTAAACTACCAAAAGCCACGAAAGTATTTTGCGGGATGGTGGGAAGCGGGGATGGAAGAACGAGGGACGGTGTCATGCTTGGCAGAAGGGTAGGCGCAGGCAAGGAAGTTGCAGTCGGTGGGGTTTGGGACAGCGGCAGGATTGGAGTGGCTGTTGGCGGGATGGGCAAGGCGCTTGGCACAATCTCTGCTCGATTTTGACGAATGGGGCGCGAAATGCAACCAGCCAGCGCAAAACAAACCAATGTTCCAAGCATCCACCGGGTGTTAGACCAGGGCTGAACCTTAAATTTTATTTGAAAACTGTATTTTGGCATATTTTTTACCCGATTTTACGTTTGAAATTCGCTTGTTGGCGCAGTTCTTGCAATTTGTAATGGTAATTCCACTGTTGGAAAACATTTCAACGCGGTGCAGTTAAATATATCGCGTAATACCAGTCACCCGAATGCGGATGTAATTTCACAAGCCACTTTGATGGTTTGTTTGCAAGAGGCAGAATTATGAAACAATCCTTTTATAAGTACCCGGCAACTCCAAAAAATATTTTTCGTAGCACACTCATTGGGATTATCTTTCTGATGAGTGCCATCCGTTTTTCCCCTGATACGAGGACAGAAGCGCAAACTTCCGGTATTCAAGGGCTCGTATTTCGCGATTTTAACGCAAACGGCATGTTTGAGAGTAAAGCCGGAAGTTATCAAGAAGTAGGTGTGTCTGGCATTGTCGTCACTGCTTATGATGATGCTGGCAACAGTGTGGCAACGGTCAATAGCGATGCAAATGGCGCGTACCAATTGACGGTTCCTGCAGGCAATTATCGCGTTGCATTTTCCGGATATGGTAATGGAGACTTCTCCGGTGTGCAAGGAGAAGACACCGGCAGTAGCATCCAATTTGTGACTGCCCCTGCTGAAGCAATTAACTTTGCCATCAATTACCCGGACCACTATTGCCAAGCCAACCCGGAAATCTGTTCGCCGGTTTATGTAAATGGCGATCCTTTGCAAACTGGGTCAGCTTCCAGTAGCACCAGCTTTGTTAGTTTTCGCTATGATGGCACGGATATTCCACAAGCACCCGATGTAGACGCGAAAGGAAGCCAAACCGGACCGCTGTGGGGTATTGCATTTCAAACCAACACTCGTATTTTGTACGGGGCGACTTTTATTCGCCGCCATGTCGGCATAGGACCTTTGGGCGAAGGGGGGATTTATCGGCTCACTTACAATTTTGCTAATCCTGACGCCGCACCAACCGTATCCACATGGCTAGACGCCAAAACGCTGGGTATTGACACCGGGCTGATGGGAACAGGGGCAACTCCAGCCGAGCGCAATCTCAGCCGTGGGCTTAACCCTACCAAGTCTCTTGCTACTGCCGACACTATACGCGACTTGCAAGCGTACGATGGGGTGGGCAAGGTCGGCTTCGGGGGCTTGGATATTTCGGAAGATAACGACACGTTGTGGGTGGTGAACCTAAACCAGCGTACACTTAACTCAATCACAATTGATTCTGACAATAACCCAGACACAATCCCTACTTCTGCCGATGTAAGTATCTTCAACATTCCTAACCCATCTTGTAGCAATGGCGAAGCACGTCCCTTTGCTGTCAAAGCTTATCGCGGCAAAATTTACGTGGGTGTGGTGTGTGATGCTTCAATTTCACAAAATGCACAAGACCTAATGGCGGTGGTATTGGAATTTGATGGAAACTCGTTTTCAACAATTTTTTCGATGCCGCTTAATTACGCCCGCCAAAATGGACCTGACTATTTGAAAGGTTCTTGCACCGAACCGACCAACTGGCGACCGTGGACAACCAGCATTGTGGAGCCTTGTGTGATTTTGGGTTACTATATTTACCCACAACCAATCTTGAGCGCAATTGAATTTGATATAGACGGTTCTTTGATGCTTGGGTTCATGGACCGTGGCTCTCAACAATTTGGTTATAAAAATACGCCACCCAAAGCACTATCTTTCGCAACTTATGAGTATTATGGCAATAGCACAGGAGACACGCTACGTGTTTGTCGCGTGAATAATGCGTATGTGTTGGAGGGGCAAAGCGGATGTCCCCAGCATCTGGATGCAGATTACCCATACAACACAAATGCCGGGGGAAATAGCGGCATCCCGGAGTTTTACCATGAAGATGTCCTGCGCTCACATCTTGAGACTAGTCTCGGTGGCGTCGCCTTTTTTGCTGGCTCGGGTGAAGTAGTCACCACCGCTATTGNNGCAGCCAATTCTGCAGGTGTAAACTGGTTTAGTAATCAAACGGGCTTATCACGCCCAACAGGCTATGTCGTGTATGAAGGTGGCAATGACCAAACGGGCAACTTTAGCAAAGCGGGAGGGCTTGGCGATGTTGACATTTTGTGCGAAAACGCGCCAGTGGAAATTGGCAATCGGGTGTGGCTGGATGTAGACAAAGACGGTTTACAGGATGCCAGCGAGCCGCCAATTGCTGGGGTACGTGTGCAGTTGGTGCAAGCGGGCGTTGTCATTGCTACGGTGGTTACCAATGACAATGGCAATTACATTTTCTCCAGCGCAACAGGAACCGACTCGGATAGTTTTCATTATGGCTTGAACTTAAAGCGCGGGGAAAGCTACGAAGTGCGTATCCCCATTGATAGCCAATCTACGATAGGNNNNAGGCAAGCCATTGTACCAAACCCAATTAACCACTGCTAATGCTGACCAAATTACCAACAATATTGAAGCGCAGGACCGCATTGACTCAGACGGCATTTTGGCTGGAACTTCGGCTGGTGTGCAGGTTCAGATAGGAAATGCCGGGCAAAATAACCACACCTACGATTTTGGTTTCATCACTGAAGAGCTTACTGCTACCCCCACCGTGACAGCNNGTAATAACAGTTGTGGAAACGTCAACAGCAACGCCGACTTCACCAGTACCTAGCACTCAAACTGCTACTCCCACCGTGACAGCCACAGTAACACCAGTAATAACAGTTGTGGAAACGTCAACAGCAACGCCGACTTCACCAGTACCTAGCACTCAAACTGCTACCCCCACCGTGACAGCTACAGCAACGCTGGTATCAACAGTCGTGGGAACGTCAACGGCAACGCCAACTTCAACAATACCTACTACCCAAACTGTAGTCCCCACCGTGACAGCCACGGCAACGCCGATTTCAACAATGCTTGCCACCCAAACTGCCACTGTAGTAACCAACACAGTAACTGCAACCGTTGTCCCTACCACATTGACGGCAACCAATACCTATACTGCCAATACGCCGAGTACTACATTCACGGCAACTCCGATTTGTACGGTTCAAGCCACCCAAACGCCCGATGGTCAGGGCACACTCACACCAGGCGCGACTGCAACCGGAACACTCACTGCCGGAACACCAACTGCTACTGTAACAGTTCTCTGCACGCCAACGGCTACAGCAACGCCAAGCTCTACGTTTACGCCAACAGCAACTGAACCCGGCTCAACCCAAAGCCCACGGCAAGGTACACAAACTGCGACTCCTACGAGCCCTATTTATGACTTGGCTTTGGTGAAGATGCTGGCAAATGGGCAAACCAGTTTGGTGGCTTCGGGTAATACCGTCAACTTTGTGTTAAAAATCCGCAATCAGGGCAATGTGGCATCGAACGACTTTACGTTCCTAGATAGCATTCCGGCGGGCATGCAGTACGTCGCTTATACGGGTAGTTTACCCGCAGGTAGTAGCTGTGCCGGCAATGCGCAAGCTGTGACCTTTGTGTGCGTCATCTCCAATCTGAAAGCTGGCGAAACGCTTGAAATTGTTTTGCAACTGAAGGTCGTGGACGAAAGTAAAGCTCCGTTCCGCAACTGGGCAGAGATTACCGCAGATAGTGCCAGCGACTACAATACCAAAGACAAAGACTCTACGCCGGATTTCAATACGGGTACAGATAATTCTGCAGGCAACGGAACAGCACCCAATGACAATGTCATTAACCACAACGATATTTTAGCGGATAGTGTCTTTGGAGATGAAGACGACAATGATTTTGAAGAGGTGAATGTTACCAATTCTAGCGTACTCTCAGCCACAGCCACTGCGATATTATCTGCTACGGCTACCCCCACAGCATCAGGCACTACCAATGTTCCTACCGTTGGCAATCAACCTAGTATCTCGAAAGTTAGCCAACAAAGTGTTGCCAAGCCTAATGATTTTGTATCCTGGGTTATCACAGTTCGCAACCCAACCAGCGCCGCAATTGGACCGCTTACCGTTAGCGATACGCTTGACAGCCGCCTTAGCTACATTAGCTCAACTGCCACCAGTGGAAATGTGAGTGTGAACGGGCAACAAGTTACGGTTAATATTGTGTCCTTAGGTGCTGGTGAAACCATGACAATTGTTCTGCAAACCAAAGTCAGTGCGAGCGCGGTGACTCCTGCCGTTATTTATAACAATGCGTCATTGGTCGTGGCTGGTGGCACACCCATCTATTCTAACACCCCGGCAGTCAATATCATTCCAAGCACACTTCCACTAACTGGTTCCAATTCACCCGCATTGAGTACGATATATGACACAAATCTGACCCATGTTGTATATCGTCTATTGTCTGTCATATTTAGCATTGGTATTGCAATTGCATTGTGGCGCAAACACAATCCTTCAAATCGTGTTGAATACAATAAATAAAGAGAAATCTCGGTATGCGCTAGGTAATTTTGCCTGTATCTTAGTAAAAGGTTTACTTCTTGCACTCTTGAAATTATCGAATGTAGGTAAGTCGCCTGCAATCGGCAATGGAGTAAAATTATGTACATTCACCCCCCGTTCTTCTTAAAGTCGAACCCAAAAACCGAAGGGCGCATTTTGACTAGATGGCTATTGCTTGTAGCTATATTCTTGAGCATTACAGCCTATGTAAACGCCCAGCCGCTCTTGCAAGAACCGACGGGTATTCAAGGTATGGTTTACCGTGATTTTAATGCCAACGGGGTTTTTGAGCCAAATAGTTTAATTGACTATACGGAAATTGGTGTTGCCAACATAAATGTTACCGTTTATGACAAAGAAGGCAATATAGTTGGCAATACCAAAACCGATGCAAGCGGTCATTACAGTGTGGCTGTACCGAATGCTTCCTACCGCATTATGTTTGATGGCTATGAAGTGGGCGATTACCCCGCGCCGCAGGGCTCAAGTTCTCGTAGTAGTGTGCAGTTTGTAGATGCGCCCGCCGAAAATGTGGATTTTGGCGTGAACTATCCCGCCCAATACTGTCAAAGCAACCCCAAAATGTGTACAGCGCTGTTTGTCGCAGGAGATCCGCTACAAAACAGTACCGCAAGTACTGGCACGGTCTTTGTCAGTTTTCGCTATGATGGTACAGATATTCCGCAAGCGCCTGATGCAGATGCAATGGGCAGGGAAGTTGGGGCAGTGTGGGGCATTACCGTGCAGAGAAAAACACTAGATGTCTATGCCGCCGCTTTTGTTAAACGTCATGTCGGACTAGGCACATTGGGCGAAGGTGGAATCTACCGCCTAGCTTATAACCGGCAAAATATGGACGCTCGTCCACAAATTTCCGCTTGGCTGGATGTGACAACGCTGGGGGTAGATGTGGGAACTGTCGGTAGTGGGGCGACCATTGCCGAACGGAACAAAAGTCGTGGCTTAAGCCCCATAAAAACGTTGCCTACTTTCAAACCAGAACGCGACTTGCAAGGGTATGACGCCGTAGGAAAAATTGGGTTAGGCGGGTTAGCAATTTCAGAAGATGGCGACACGTTGTGGTTTATTAATCTCTATCAAAAGACTTTGAATGAGTTGGTCATTGATAAGGACGGTAACAAAGCAACCCCACCTGTATCAGCGGACTTAACCACCCACCCCATTCCTACACCCAATTGCACCAATGGCGAAATGCGACCCTTCGCCGTAAAAGTGTATCGCAATCAGGTTTATGTGGGCGCAATTTGTGATGGCTCAAAAAGCGGTACAGCCACCGACCTAAAAGCCGTAGTATATGCTTTTGATGGCGATTCCTTTGCGGAAGTGTTTTCCCTGCCATTAAATTACCCCCGCCAAAACGGTCCCGACTATCTGTTGGGTTCCTGCAATGGCAGTTTGGGTTGGCAAACATGGAGCGTNNTTTCTTCCTGCGTCCCCAGCCGATGCTAACCACATTAGAATTTGACGTGGATGGCTCATTACTACTGGGGTTTAGTGACCGTGGTGCCCATCAATTTGGTTACAAAAATACACCCATAAAAGACCTAATATCCGGCTATAAAGAT
>DKKK01000017.1:22952-30155 GCA_002455215.1 Anaerolineales bacterium UBA6668
CCGCCACCACTGCCGGAGACCTAGTTCGTGCCTGCTGGGCGAATGGTAGTTTTCAACTGGAAGGTGGTGCGGATTGCCCCCAACACATTGATGAAGGCTATCCTTACAATTCTGGTGCGGGTGGCAATCTCAATATTGCCGAGTTTTACCACGAAGATGTTCTGCGGGCACATATGGAAACCAGTCTGGGTGGCATTGCCTTCTTGGCGGGTAGTGGCGAAGTGACCACCACTGCCATTGACCCCTACAACACGATTGCCAGTTCAGGTGGTGTGAATTGGTTTAGCAATGAGACTGGGCTTTCGCGCCCATATGGTTATGTCATTTATGAAGGTGGAAACGACCAAAATGGTCATTTCAGCAAAGCGGGCGGCTTGGGCGATATTGATCTGCTCTGCGATGAAGCACCCATTGAAATCGGCAACCGCGTTTGGCTAGATAGCAACAAAAACGGCATACAAGATGCTGATGAGCCACCCATTGCCAATGTCAAGGTGGAACTGGTACAAAACGGCAATGTAATTGCAACCGCAACCACCGATGAAAACGGTAACTATTTGTTTTCCAATGCGTCTGGTGACAGCCAAACTGCCTTTATTTACAATTTAGCGCTGATTTCCGGTGAGATTTTTGAAGTTCGCATTCCACTCAGTCTGCAGTCAGGTGTCGGACAGGTATTGTGGACACTCGCGCCGACCGAAAGCAACGCCAATGGTGTTACCAGTAGCCTTGAGCAGGATGACCGTATCGATTCAGATGGAGAAGTCCTAGATGATTTTGCTCGTGTGCAGGTTCAGATTGGATTGGCAGGTCAGAACAACCATAGTCATGATTTTGGCTTTATTCAACTAGATTTGCCCACTGAAACGCCGACCGCAACCAATACTGCGACTTTTACTGCAACCCTTACGGCAACGGGAACTATTACTAACACTGCAACGGACACCGCAACCAACACTGCGACTTCTACTGCAACCCTTACGGCAACGGACACTGTAACTTACACGCCCACTGCTACCGAAACCAGTAGCAATATGCGGGATAGTGACACCCATACGCCAACGCCTTCTGCTACCAACACCCCAAGCCAAACACCCACGGCAAGCGCCACCGCCACAGCGAGTGCCACCCCAACAGCCAGCCTTACCAACACACCCACTTTCACCGCCACAAGTACAAACACGTGGACGGCTACGCTAACAGCCAGCTTAACAGCCAGCTTAACAGCCAGCCTAACAGCCAGTTTAACTCCAACCCACACGCTCACGCCCACCATAACGCACACACCCACAAGCACACTGACTCCCACAGCTACCCCCAGCCCGCTATTGCTCACCCCAATTCCAGCCCAGCCAGCCATCTCCAAACAAGCCAATGTGAGTGTGGCAAAACCCGGCGATCTTGTGGACTGGACGATCCTTGTGCGGAATCCCAGTAGCCAACGCATTGAACCGGCCAGTGTCTATGACACGCTAGACGCGCGATTGCAATATCTCGGCGCAGTCAGTACCAAAGGCAAGGTCTCGTTTGACGGTAAAAAGCTAGTCGTTGAGTTAGGCAGTTTAGAAGCTGGCGAAAGTGTCCAAATCACGTTGCAAACACAAGTAAAAAGCGATACGCTNNATACGCTTGCCCCAGCACAAATTCCCAACCAAGCCACATTACTGCTCCCCAATGGCGAAATTACGACCACTGCCAATGTGCCCGTCATTACCATTATTCCACCTGCATTGCCCCGCACCGGCAGTCGCTCAGAGCATAGCCACCACCGCGCCATCCCACTGTTTTTGCAAGACGGTGCGTATGCCATGCCAAACCAGCGCAGTAGTCGGCGTTACCGCTATACCTAGCTTTGCCAGCATTGTTTGACCTTGCACAATTTGCAGTTCGGTGGCGGCGAGCATCTCGCCGCCACTGGATTGCACTGCCGCCAACACAGCATCTCCGCGCACGGGTTGAAGTACGCGCACCCCGCTTGCCAAAGTTGACCCTTCATGCACCCAACCCATCCCATCGCGCCCTTGTTGCCAATACGCCCATAACGGTGCGCAATTTTGTGCTTGCACTCCAAACATTGCTGGCACACGGCTAATTTTCCCTGCCCTTAACAACTGCTCAAAACCCAGCGCCAAGCCCAGCAACAAAATTCCCTGCCCGCATGGCGCTACTACTGCGGCAGGCGACTGTCCGAGCGCTTGTACGATTTCAGCCGCAATGCCCGATAAGCTCAGTAAATTAAGTGGGCGCTCGGCATATCCCAAAGCTGTTACAGATTTTCCTTGTCTTTGCGCCTTTCGCAAGGCAAGTTTTGCCTGTTCCACGGCATCCGAAGGGCGTAGTAGCGTGTCATAAAAGTGGTTAAAAGTGGGGTCTAACTGAGCGAGTAAGGATAATTCTGCTGAATCCGCTAGGTAATACTCAAATTGTAAGGCGCTCCCCTTTGCCGCCCACGCCATTGCCGTTGCCAAGCATGCGCCAACACTCCCAATCACTCGCTCCACCCCCTGCGATTGCCACAACCGCACCAGCGGCAATGCCACCCGCCCCAAAAAACTACCAGCTGGCTGTAAATCTTCCCGTTTTAACCAAACTTGTCCGCCGCTAAAGCTAGGGGGTGCGGCAGGGACATTGATAACTTGCAAGGGTGTGGGATTCTCCGCCGGGCTGGGTAGCCATTCCCAATTAGGCTGGAGCGCCAACAACCCCCGACAACGTTCACAACGTTCTGGCAAATAGCTCATGGGGTACGGCGCGAGGCAGTTGCTACAATAGAAAGGTAGGGGCAATTTTGATAAACTCATAGAACGATTCAGATTTTACACGAAATTATCAACTAGCGCTTCGCCACTGACCCGTGCCGAATATAGGAATCGATAGAGAGTGACATTTGCGTAGGATACAAACCCAATACCCATTGCCACTAACCCTTGCATTCACCGACATTCTTCAGGTAAGATACACAGCGTCCCAAAGATAAACTGTGCTGAATAATCTATTTATGAATCCATCTTCCAAAACGACCACCCATTCTGCCAATCTTGTCATGTTGGTTTACTTGCTCGGAACTGTGATGGGGCTGGTACGCTTTGTCATTGTAACGCTACAATTTGGCGCCACAGATGTGCTGGATGCGTATTATGCCGCATTTCGCATTCCCGACTTATTATTCAATGTCATTGCGGGTGGCGCGTTGGGGTCAGCCTTTATTCCGGTATTTGCCGGGCTCTTGGCAAGGGGTGAAACCGCCAAAGCTTGGCAAGTGACCAGTGGGGTGCTGAACTCGCTCTTGTTTGTGGTAGCGCTATTGGCANNCTATTCACCCCGTGGCTGGTAGCCAATGTGCTAGCACCCGGCTGGGCAACAAACCCTACCCAAGTGCAACTAACCGCCAATCTCATTCGCATCTTGCTTGGCTCGTTCATCTTATTTTCCATCAGTGGTTTGTTGATGGGCATTCACAACGCCCACGAACATTTTTTAATTCCCGCCTTAGCAACAGTCATTTATAACGTAGGCATTATTTTCGGTGCTGTTTTTCTTTCGCCGCGTTGGGGCGTGTACGGCTTGGCAGTGGGAGTGGTGCTTGGCGCGTTAGGGCACTTAATTCTGCAACTACCGCGTTTTTTTCGCTACCATCCGCGTTATTCCCCATCTTTCCTACTCCACCTACCCGAAGTGCGCCAAGTGGGAAAATTGGTTGTACCCCGTATGTTTGGTGCGGCAGTTTGGGAAATCAATGCGTGGGTAAATGTTGCCATTGCATCGCTGATGCTCCCCGGCACGGTTTCAGCCATGAACGTGGCATTCCAAATCTTCACTACCCCCCAGATTATCATCTCGCGTGCTGTAGGAACGGTTTCCTTTCCGCTGTTTTCGCGCTTGGCAAGTCAAGGAAAAAAGGATGAATTGGGAAAAGCCTTCTTAGACAGCGTGCAACAAGTGCTGTATCTCGCCATTCCCACCACAGCGGCATTGCTCTTGCTCGGCTATTCGACCGCCAAACTATTTGAAAGTGAGAAACTGCCCAATGAGAGTGTATTGCTAGTTAGCTGGATTTTGGCTGGTTATGCAGTCGGGCTGATTGGGCATTCGGTCTTAGAAATCGTTTCGCGCATGTACTTTGCCCTGAAAGATACGCGCACACCGGTACTGGTTGGGGCGGGAGCCATGTTGCTAAATGTAGCGCTCAGTCTGGGGTTATATTGGTCTTTGCGTCCGCACTTCCAATACGCGGCTATCTCCCTTTCACTGGCAAATTCAATTGCCACCGCCATAGAAACTTACTTGCTCGTGCGTTGGCTATCTCCCAAACTTCCTACACTCGATTGGCAAGCCTTCCGCCAAGAAATTGTCAAGCATAGTCTAGGTGCGCTGATGATGAGCGGCGGCGTGGGCGGCCTTTTGTGGGCTAGCTCCAATATATGGGTGCGCCTAATGGGCGGTAGTGTACTCGGCTTAATTCTTTATTTTGGAGTGACATACTGGCTAGGTAGTCAGGAAGCCCAAAAGCAAGGTCGTTTGCTAGGGCAGGTATGGGGTAGATTGCGGCGCTAGGCGGTTTGCGCTAGGCGGTTTGCGCTAGGCGGTTTACGTTTGGCGAAAGAAAGCGCTCACATTTTCCGCTGGAGTGTTCAGCCACAGGTCACAACCGGGCCACACTGCGTCTGCCCCATCTGCCCGCGCACTCGCTATTGCGGCTTGTATTTCGCTAGGGGAAGATTTTGCCAACAAGCGGAACGGGTCCAGATTGCCAAAAAGCAAAATTTGGGGTGGGAGTTGGGCACGTGCCACCAGCAAAGGTGTGAGCTGGTCAAAGGAGAGCGCTTCGACATGGGCAGTAGCCAGCAACGCCAGACTGCGTTCCGCTTTACCACACACGCTCAGTACACGGGGGGTAGGTATCTGGGCTAGTAAGGCTTGCAGTGCAGGAAAAACGAGCTTTTCAAAAGGGCGCGGACCCAGGTAGCCGGGAGAACCACCCATTTCATGCACTGTTACAAAATCAGCTCCGGCTGTACGATAGATGTTAGCAGTTTCTGCCAATACGCTACTGCAATAGCGCAACACTTCTGCCACTTGTGCAGGCGTTTCCGTGACCGCCAAGAGCAAATCGCCCGGCGCTATCAACTGCATAGCCAGCGTAAACGGTCCGGGAATACAAGCTGAAAGCACTCCCCGCTCCCCCAAACGCTCCCGCACACGCGCAATTGCCTGCACCACCAGCGGGATACGCCCCTGCTTTGCCCAGTTTTGTGGCAATTGTAGGGGTAAGTCGCTCAATTTCTCGCAAACGGGCTGGCTAATCGCTGGAAATTGCAGTTCCGAAAGGTGCAATGCGCTATCTAATTTAGCGCCGAGCGCTTCTGCTTCTACACAAATGTCCAATGGTAAGGTGGCGCTACACCCGCCAAACGCCTCTGCCGTACTCATTGCGGCATTGGCAAGTGCTTCCGGCAAACTGAACGTTTCTGCCCATTCCACCGCTTGAGCAGAAAGCCCGCCCTGGACACAGTGAATCAGCCCGCTAAAACACGGCGCAAGGGGAGCGCGTTGCCCATTTAGAACGCTCAGTAGTTCACTGCGGCGCGTCAGAGGAGAATTACGGTCCAAAGGAGAAACCATTCAGCAAAAAGTAGCCAATCCCACCACAAATCACAATTGCCAAGAGCAAGGTAAAAACGCTGGTGATGGTTTTCCAAGCCATGCGTAATAAGCGCGAAATCACGCCCCACGCGACAGCAATTACGACAATGATAATGGCAAGCGACACCAACGGGTGAAAGGGCAGTTGATTTAGCAGACTCAATAAGGTTTCCATAAAAGATACGCTCCTTTTAGACTTCGGCACGAGCCGGAATGGCGCTTTTCCTATAGTGGGAGAAGTACAATTGTCATGCGTGCGAAAAATAATGCAATCTGCCTCTTATGCGGATGGGGTGATACCTTGTTTTGGGATAAAGGACAAACATACAACCGCCAACACATTACAGACTGCGGCAACTATCACGATTCCCAGCATACCCAGATTGGGCAATTGATTGGCAAGCGGGATGCTTAGTACACGCCCAACGTACAATATTGCGGCGTAAACGGCAATCATTAAATCACGCGCACTCGGTTCAATTTCGCTAATTAAGGGAATAGAAGCGACCAGCGCAAACTCAAAGGTCAAATAGGCGAGAAATAATCCTACTTGCGCTCCCATCACATTGCCAGACATGCGGGGTAATAAGGTGTATGCCACGGCGCTTGAAACACAGCCGACAATCACTGCACGGCGTTTGCCAATCCTATCTGACAAACCCGCCACTCCGCCTTCGCCCAACAATTCTGCCAAGCCAATCACCAAGCCGCTCATCCCCAGTTGCACCAAGGGTAAGTTGAACTCTGACTTGAGCCAACCAGCATAAGTCAAATTTAACGCTTCATTGGCAAAAGATATCAGCAAACCCACCGCCAAGCCCAGCAGGGCGTTGCGATTACGAAACAGTATTGACCACGCATTGGCGGAGGGCGGCGCTTCCAAGTGCTTGCCCACGTGTTGAGAAGGTAGCACATACGCCAACCCCATTGCTACCAGCACTAGCAAAATCAGTAGCATCCAAAATGGCGCCAGCCAATTGCCCGTGATGGCGATAAGCCAAGTGGCTAGTGGGATGCCTAGCAACATGGCACCCGACCATGCCAATTCATTGATAGACAGCATCAATCCACGCCGATGATAGGGGGTGCGCTCTGCAATATGGGTCATTACTTGCGGGTCGTAAACGATTTTTACCAGCACTTCAATCATCATCACGGCGACAAAGGTAAACATGGCTGGCATTAGACCAAACCAGCCAGTGCTAATGGCAAGGATGAGCAAGCACCACACCAACGTTGCCCGCCGCCCGACTGATTGGGGAATCCAACGCAAAAACGGGGCAAGCAGGCTTAAGATGGAGCGAATCCCGACCCAAAATTGTAGATTTGCCAATGGCACACCCAATGCGCGGCTAAACTCCGGGAGCAAGGCGTAGGGCAAGCGGTGAAATGTGTTGAGCAATAAGCGTCCGCTTGTGGTAAGCAACATTTGCAATGGCAGGGGTTTTTCGGTGGGGGCGGGGGTGGTGGACAAAAGTTGTAAAAGGGGGGCTGAAGTTTGTACTGTGGGCAATGTCAATATCTAGCACTTCTTTTATACCCGACACGGGTCAAATTTGC
>DKKK01000061.1 GCA_002455215.1 Anaerolineales bacterium UBA6668
TTTGTCATTTCGAATGGGTGCTAACAACGTAATGTTAGCAAGAGTGAGAAATCTTTGATATTCGGCACGCGTTAGATTCGGTATCTATACCGAATTTCGATTTGCTTTTTTTCCTTAAGGGAAAAAAGCAATTTTCACCGTACCTAATATAGCATGCTGGGCTGGATTTCTCCTTTTAGTCGAAATGACCCGAAAATCAGACAGTCTTAAGCGATGGTCAGTGCTATGCAAAAGCGTAACTCTTATTCGTGCCGAGTATATGCAGATGATTTGGTGAAACCGCGAAAAAATACGCGGTAATTCAATAGTTGACATGACTTAACCGTATCCAATATCGAAGGGTGACCTTTTTTCTAGGGGAAAAAGCACAATCTCCATGTGAGCCGAATATTCTCCGAATTCTCCGGTAACCCTACCTGTTTTCATCAGGTATAATTGCGCTTCGATTGAAACTTTGTTTTCTGTACTTGACATGGGTGGTGTTTGGCATACGTGCCGAATATCGCTATATTGGATACACATTCAGCAATACGATTTTGCAAGTGTACAAACTTTAACGTGGTTTTCCAAAACATCAATTTTTTTTATTGAAATATGGTCTTCAGTTCCATCCCGTTTATTTTCTTTTTCTTACCTTTGGTATTGGTGACGGTACTCATTACCCCACGTAAATTTCATAACTATTTTCTACTGGCTTACAGTCTGTTTTTTTATGTTTGGGGTGAAGGGAAAACAGCCTTGCTGATGCTCTTTGTGATTGTGGGTGATTACACATTGGCTATGTTGATGCAGTATGCCAACCCAAAGTATCGAAAATTATGGCTAATCTTAACGCTGGTTTTTGATTTAGGCATCTTAGGGATTTTTAAATACTCCGGTTTTATCGTCAAAAATATCAATACATTGACACACCTGCTCGGTTTGAGTGTTCACTTTCCAGTTCCGCACATTGAGCTACCCATCGGTATATCATTTTTTACCTTTCAATCCATGTCTTACACCTTGGATGTTTACCTTGGGCGCTTTCGGGCACAACCCAATCCCATCAAAATTGCCTTTTTTGTCTCATTATTCCCGCACTTGGTAGCAGGTCCGATTGTGCGCTACGCCAACATTGCCGATGAAATAGATGAAAGACATGCAACGCCCAACGATTTTGCCTTTGGTATTCGCCGTTTTATCATCGGATTTGGCAAGAAAGTGCTGATTGCGGATAACCTTGCATTTGTTGCAGATTTGGTGTTTTCGCAGAAAATCCATGATATCAGCACGAGTTTGGCATGGCTGGGCATTCTAGCATATGCGCTTCAAATTTTCTTCGATTTTTCCGGTTACTCCGACATGGCAATCGGCATTGCCCGCATGTTGGGTTTTCACTTTCCCGAAAATTTCAATACCCCCTATATCGCCAACTCTGTGCAGGACTTTTGGCGGCGCTGGCACATTTCGTTATCCAACTGGTTTCGTGATTATGTGTATGTACCGCTGGGTGGAAACCGTAAGGGCGAGCGGCGCACCTATCTCAACCTGCTGATTGTCTTCTTTCTCACTGGCTTGTGGCATGGCGCCAGTTGGAATTTTGTCATTTGGGGTTTGTGGCACGGGTTATTTTTAATCTTAGAACGTCTTGTATTGAAAAATATACTCGAAAAGGTTTGGATGCCAATTCGGCATATTTACACGTTATTGGTGGTGCTCATTGGCTGGGTCTTTTTTCGCTCTCCAGATTTAAAAACATCCATCGTCTATTTGCAAAAATTATTTGTCGTTTCAGCCGGAAATGGTGTTCAAACAGTTGCGCTCACAATGGATGCCAAACTGTGGTTATTATTCTGCGTGGCTATCGTCCTATCTACCCCACTGATGTTTTGGCTATTTGAAAAATTGAACCACTGGTTACGCAATCTGACACCTATCCAGATGCTTTGGAAGGATAGAATTTTTGCGATTGGACAATTGACTGGCACACAAGCGATTTTTCTCTACTCCTTGATGAACTTGGCTTCAACATCCTACAGCCCGTTCATTTACTTTAATTTCTAAGAGGGCTAACATGAAGCAAAAACATTCGACACCCCTCCACAATTGGATACAAATTGTATTATTCTTCTGTATTATCTGCATACCGGCTATTTTGATGTTTGCCCTGCCGCCCAAAGCCACTTCTGAGCGAGAACGAAGAAACCTAGCGAAACCACCTTATTATGGCACGGATGGCTTTTCATCTTTTAAAAGGCGCGTGCAAGAATACCTGCAAGACCACTTTGGTCTACGAGACGAAATGATTTTGGCAAATAGCTATGTGGATTACGCGGTTTTTTCCAGAGCTGAACGCCGTAGCAGTGGAATTGACCTAAAGGGACAGGTGGTGATTGGTAAAGATGGTTGGTTTTTTAGCAATGTGGACCACGCGATGGAAAATTATCGGGGCGCTATCACCATCACGCCTGAAGAAATGCAACGGCTAGTGCAACGGTTTGTAGAGCGGAAAGCATACTTTGAATCTCAAGGAATTGCTTATTATCTAATCATCCCACCCGATAAAGAATTGATCTACCCCGAGTACATCCCGGAAAGATATCAGGTTTTGCAGGAAAATCACACCTTATTTGACCAATTGGCGGTAGAACTGCAACGCAATGGCATCCTGTTGTGGGACATGCGCCCAGCCCTGATTGACGCCAAAGCGACTAGCACGGTGTATATGAAAACAGACACCCATTGGTCCGATTGGGGCGGGTATGTCGGTTATCAGCAAATGATTGCCGCGCTCAATCGTCAATTTCCAGAGATAGAAACGGTTCCCCACGAGCGATTTACGCAATCTATTATCCACATTTCTGAAGGGGATATGGCAGTTTTGTTGGGCTTATTTGGTATTATTCGCGAAGACAAAGAAATTTGGAAATTAGACCAGCCCTGTGCGCAACAACAACCGTACCCGTGGGGCGGCGACGACAAATCTTTCTATTACCGCTGTGAAACAGGCAAGCACAAGGTCGTTATTTTTGCCGATTCCTTCATCGTAGCGCCGCGTCAAGGCTTGACCGAATCCTTTCAGGAGACAGTCATTTTACGAAAGTGGTACGACCCAACCATTGCCGAGCAATTGGTAAAAGACTTCCAACCGACCATTGTGATTGACCAAATCGTGGGGCGCAAACTTTGGTACTTATTAGAAAGGGAATAGCTTCGATAATCGCAGAGCTATATACCCCGTAAGGTTCAGACAATTCTCTGGATTGTCGCTCCTAGCAAAAACTGCGGCACAGAAAATACTTTTCTCTCCTTTTACTTTTCAGGTATAATCTGGCAAACTTTTATTAAACTTCAGGAAAATTAGCATGAAAAAATGGCAATTTTGGGTCGGGATGTTGATTGGTGCAATCTTCATCTACTGGACATTTAACGGGCTAGACTGGAAAGGCGCACTGGATGCGGCGCTCCACGCCAATTATTGGTGGGTGATCCCCGGCGTGTTGGCATATATGGCGGGTGTTTGGTTTCGGGCGTGGCGTTGGCATTACTTGCTCAAGCCGGTCAAGCCCATCTCTACCAACCAGATGTTCCCAATTGTCACCATTGGCTACATGGGCAACAATATTTTTCCTGCCCGCGCCGGAGAAGTCCTTCGGGCTTGGTTGCTTAAGCACAAGCACGACATTCCCATCAGCGCATCACTGGCTACCATTGTGGTTGAACGCATTTTTGATGGCATCACGATGTTGGCTTTTGTCGTGTTCAACTTGAATGAACTCGCCCGCCTGCAAGGGGATTCTGGCTATTTAGGTTCAATCCAGCAAGTAGCCTTGTACGGCACACTCGCATTTGGTGGCGCATTGCTGATATTTATCCTAGCCGCCATGTTTCCCCAAGTTGCCCGCAGAATCTATCACCCGCTTATAGAAAAACTGTTGCCAAAAAATTTCGGCATCAAAGTATTAGGTATTGCCGATCAATTTATGGATGGGCTGGCATCCTTGCGCTCGCCGCTGAATGTGCTGATGGTATTGATTTCATCGCTAGCAGTGTGGCTAGCGGAAACTTTGAAATATTGGTTTGTGATGTTGGGTTTCAACTTTTCCGTTAGTTTCTTTGCCCTGATGCTAATGAATGGGGTCGCCAACCTAGCCACCACCATCCCCGGTCCGCCGGGCAATGCAGGCACGTTTGATGCGCCCGGCATTGCAGTTTTGGTCGCTTATGGCGTGCCAAAGGAAATTGCCACCAGCTACACCTTAGTGCTTCACATTGCACTGTGGATCGTGCCCACTCTGCTCGGCGCGTTCTTCTTCCTGCGCGAAGGGCTAAGTTGGGACAAAGTGCAAGAAATGCAAAAAGAAGTGGAGTAAACCATGAAAATCGGAATTATCGGCGCAGGGTTGACAGGGCTAACTGCCGCATTTGATTTAACCAAAGCCGGGCATGATGTCACCATTTTTGAAGCAACTGCGCAAGCCGGTGGTTTGGCGGCGGGTTTCAAGCCGGATGAATGGGCGTGGAGTCTAGAGCATTATTACCATCACTGGTTTACCACCGACCAAGATCTGCTCAAACTGGCAGATGAAATGGGCGTGCGCGACAAAATCATCTTCCCGCGCCCAGAAACTGTCGTGTATTTCGAAGGTAAATTCTACCCACTGGATTCACCCTTTGCCTTGTTGGGCTTCCCGGGCTTTAACCTGCTCGACAAAATTCGCTTTGGACTAACTTATATTTTCCTGAAGTTAATGAAAAACGGTACTTCACTGGAAAAACACACGGCAATGGATTGGATGGAACGCGCAATGGGAAAGCGGGTCAGCGATGTGCTGTGGCGCCCCATGCTGGAAGGCAAGTTTGGCAAGTATGCTAGGCAGGTGAACATGGCTTGGCTGTGGGCACGTATTACCACGCGTTCACCCCGTTTGGGCACTTATCAAGGTGGATTCCAAGCCTTCTGTGATGAACTTGCCAACCAAGTGCAAAAGCGTGGTGCTGTCTTGCATTTCAATAGCTCCGTCAGCCGCGTTCAGCCTGGCGGGCAGGGGGTTGACTTGCAAGTGGGTAGTCAAACCCACCATTTTGACCGCGTACTCTCCACCACTTCGCCACGCCTGATGGCAGAAATCACCCCCGCCTTGTCCGAAGCCTACCGCCAAAAACTGACCGGGTTGACCAATATGGGCGCTGTGGTTTTGATACTGGCACTCAAACACCAACTGACTCAATCCTACTGGTTTAACCTACCCAAAGAAGCCGGTTACCCATTTTTGGCATTGGTGGAACATACCAATTTTTTGCCGCGCGAACATTATGGCGGCGACCACCTGATTTATCTAGGCGATTATTTGGAAACCGACCACCCACACTTTGAAATTGACAAAGACGCATTGGTGCAAAAATTCTTGCCTTCTCTCAAGCGTTTTAACCCGGATTTTTCCGCCGATTGGGTACGCGAAAGTTGGATTTTTCGCACGAAATATGCCCAGCCGATTCCTTTTCTCAACCACTCGCAAAATATCCCCGCCTTGCGAACCGGCATTGCGGGCTTGTGGTTTGCCAGCATGAGCCAAGTTTACCCTTATGACCGTGGCACAAACTTTGCGGTTGAACTGGGGCGGCGCGTTGCCAGAGAGATTAGCCAATCAAAATGACAGATTTTTTGCTCAACTCGGAAATTACCTTCCTAAATCACGGCTCGTTTGGCGCGTGCCCCAAGCCGGTACTACAAGCGCTATGGAATTGGCAGGTGCGCATGGAGCATCAACCAGTCGCCTTTTTGGGGCGAGAAATTTTCCAGCATTTAGAGCAAGCCCGTCAAGCATTAGCCGACTATATCAATGCTCCGGCTGACGATTTGGTGTATTATCCCAACCCGACTACGGCTATGGCAATGGTCGCCAATAGTTTGCAGTTGCGGGCTGGCGATGAAGTTTTGACGACCGACCACGAGTACGGCGCAATGGAACGTCTGTGGCTTAGCAAGTGCCAACAGTGGGGAGCGCGTTATGTGCGCCAAACCGTTCCGCTCCCGCTCGAAAATGCCGCTGACTTTGTAGAAACTTTCTGGCAGGCGGTCACTCCCCGCACGCGCATCATTTTTCTCAGCCACATCACCAGTCCGACAGCGCTCATTTTTCCAGTACAGGAAATTTNNTGTGGATGGCGCTCACGTGCCCGGACATATCCCGCTCGATATTCAGGCGTTAGACCCGGATATCTACACCGCCGCTCTACACAAATGGCTGATGGCGCCCAAAGGTTCATCCTTCTTGTATGTGCGCAAAGACTTGCAGGCACAAATGCACCCGCTAATTGTCAGTTGGGGAAGCACTGTGGGTGAATTTCCACGAATGTTATACAAACATAGTACCACCTTCATTGACGAGCAAGAGTGGCAAGGAACTCGCGACCATTCTGCCTTTCTAGCCACGCCCGCCGCAATTGCCTACCAGCGCCAGCATAATTGGGTACAGGNNAATTGCTGGCAATCTGCGGACAACCCGCCTTGTGTGCCGATTCTCCCGAGTGGTATGGGCAAATGTTTTCTGTCGCCTTACCCGCGCACACCCCTACCAACTTGAAAGAAATCTTGTACGAACAATACCGTATTGAAGTGCCGGTTTTCCCGTGGCAGGACAAGCGCTATATGCGGGTTTCTTTCCAAGTGTATAACACGGCGGAAGACGGAGAAAAGTTGTTGACCGCCATGCGGGAAATTCTATGCGCTACCTAGCGGTTGATTACGGCACGGTACGCATTGGTTTGGCGCTCAGCGATGCAAGCGGTTTGTTGGCACGCCCGTTTCGGATTATCAAGCATATTGCACGGCAAGCCGATGCCGAACAACTCGCACAGATTGTGCAAGAAATTGGGGCAGAATGTCTTGTGATTGGTTTGCCAATGGATGAAAAGGGTGAATTGAGTGAGCGGGCTCGCTCAATCCAGCGTTTTGGCTCTGTCTTGGCAGAATTGACCGTAGCGCCAATCATTTACTGGGATGAGAGTTTGAGCAGTCAGGATGCGGAACAGTTGCTGGCACAACAGCGCAAAAAACGCCAATATATTGATGATGTTGCGGCGGCAGTGATTTTGCAGGGCTATCTTGACTACCAGAACCCAACCAACTCCTACTCAACCGAACCCTAGTGCAAAGCGTGGCAAACGCGCCAAGGGTTGGAACCCGATTGCACTCATACTATTGATGGCATTGCTCAGTAGCGGTGCGTTACTCGGTGGCTATTTGCTTCTGCTTTTGCCCAAACGCTCGCCGGAGCTGATTGGCGCTGGCAGTAGCCGCAATAGCTTGCCGGAGCGTATCTATCTCTCCTTTTACCTTGCCGCCAATGCCGAAGCACTTCACGAAACTGCTGAAATTGCCCGCGAAATTCCTTTCACCATCTCCCCAGGCGAAAATGCTAGCCTAGTAGCGGCTCGCTTGCTGGAGTTAGGCTTAATACGCAATGAAGAATTACTGCGATATTACCTAAAGTATAATGGTTTGGACAATAAAATTGATGCTGGTAGCTTCTTGTTAAATAGCGGAATGTCTATCGCTGAAATTGCCCAAGCCCTGACCCAAGCCCTGCCTAGTGATTTTGCCATTCGTTTGTGGGAAGGTTGGCGGATGGAGCAAATGGCAGAAGCCTTTGGTGCATACCCAAGCCTAAGAATTAACGGCGTAGAGTTTGCCCAACTAGCCAATAACGGTGACAGTTGGCGGGCGCAAGCGCCTTTTTTAATGGCAATGCCAATCGGTGCATCACTAGAAGGCTACCTTTTCCCCGACACTTACAACTTTACCCCAGAAACCACTGCGGAAGATGCTATCCGGGTGATGTTGGAGAATTTTGGGCAGAAGGTTACGCCAGACGTCATGCAAAAATTCGCCGCGCAAGGTTTGAATCTGCACCAAGCCGTTACATTGGCGAGTATCATTGAACGGGAAGCGGTGGTGGATGATGAAAGACCCATCATTGCCCAAGTGTTTTTGAACCGCCTAGCGATAGGTATGACGTTGGATGCCGACCCTACCACGCAGTATGCGCTTGCCAAAGCCGGAGATTGGTGGCCGCAACTTCGCCTTGACCCGCGCACAGTCAATCATGCCTATAATACCTACCTAGTTTCAGGTTTACCCCCTGGTCCCATCGCCAATCCTGGCTTGCAATCGCTGTTGGCAGTGGCAAACCCTTCGGGGGATAGCTATTTGTACTTTCGGGCGACCTGCGCCCAAGATGGGGGACGACACGCCTTCGCCAACACGTTGGAAGAGCACATCGCTAACGGGTGTAATTGATGAATGGGATAACCAAACCATGCAGTGCTAGCGCCGCTACTGTGCTAGCGCCCGCTACTGTGCTAGCGCCCGCTACTGTGCTAGCGCCCGCTACTGTGCTAGCGCCCGCTACTGCGTAAATACTGTCCCAACTTTCCCAATAATTCGGCTAAGTCGTAGCTGGTTTGTTGGGCACAGCAATCCCCTACCGCCGCGCCTAGCACGTATGAGTCGCGCCGGAGCAAACTGTCATACCAAATGAGCTGGTCAAGATAATACTGTTGTGGGTCACTGGTAACCGACTCGCTAATCCAATAGTTGGCTAGGTCGTGCCAACCGCCATTGCTGGGACCCGCCCGCAAGCCAGCGCCAATTGCCCCATTTACGGTGACTTCGTCCAAGATAAGCGGAATCACCTTGTCACGCGGGATGAGAATATCTCGATAGAAATAGCGATAGCGCCCCATGAGCGCTCCGCGGTCAGGATACCACGGCTTGTTTGGCAAACCCTGAGAGTACCACAGCCACAAGTTTGGACCGGCTGACTCGTGCAAGAGCAAAACCGCACCACAGCGAATACCTGCTTCAATGGCAGGCATGAACTTTTCAAATTCGTCCATTTCCGGTCGTCCCGGACCAAAGCCGCCAATTGCCGCCTTAAAGCCTTTGGCTTGCATCTCACACGCACGGGTCGCTTCAAAACGCGCATACCAGTCCATCTGGTTGGTTGGGGGCTCATTGTAGCCCTGCCAATAATCCACATAGCCGGCATTTGCCTGATAAGCGCCCAATTGCCCATTGACAAAATCGCGTGCCGCCTGTTCCGCATCCCCTTCACCCATTGGTTGGGAAACAGGGAAACGTCCAACTGTGATGGTTTGCGGTGAGCGGGCTTTTACATCTTTTAAGAATCCGACATCACTGACTGCCACCACCACGGCTGGTTTGTAGCTCTCGGCAAATTCGACCACTCCGCTCGGCTGACGCACATGCAAACCCAATTTGCTGGAACCACTGGCAGGTTCAGGTGTAAAAACAACTTTAATACTCCACGCGGGCGCACTACCGCTTCCAGCCGGAGCGCCCATTTCATAACGGGAAGTCGCGGTGGCGGGTAGGGCGGTCAAGCTAGGTGTTTCCGTGACAGTCGGGCTAGCAGTTGATTGCGTTTGGGTTGCAGTCGCATTCGGGTCGGCTGTGCGTGGAATCAGTGCGGTGGGGGCGCTAGTGCCGGGGGTTACGATAGGGCGCAGGGTGGGTAGGGGCGTGCGGGTAGCTCCACCGCCTGCCGCCGCTGTGGCAGTTTGCGCCAAAAATGCCGGGACATTGATGGTGGGTGAGCCTTGTGCGTTTGGGTCGAGCGTGGGTAAATTGCCCGGATTTGCCAAAACTGCTGTGGCAGAACCATTGGTAGCGTTGGCGACTGCCGCGGTGATTCCTGTGGCGCTTGGCAAAACAAACTGTGGCGTGTTCAGCAAAAGCTCCGGCGGTGCAGTGGGAAAAGGGGTGAAACTGGTGGGAGATGGCTCTTGTGCAAGTTGGGTCGGTGCAACCCCGGCAATACCGGCAATAGCGGTGGGGGTGACGTTTGCCAATGGTGCAAGTACAAGTGCGGTTTCTGTCTGGAAGGCAGATTCCGCAATGAGCGTATTCTGAATGCGTTGAGTAAGTTCTGCATCCAACACATCTGCTCCGCTTTGTCGTTGCCGCCACTGTAAGCCTACCGCACCAAAGGCAATACCCAACACTAAGCACAAGCCTAGCACAAAAACGACAGAGCTAACTAGTAGAAAAGGATTTGAGCGGATAGCAATTTGACGGTTGCGCATACCCTTAGGGTAGCACGATTCGTGCCACCGTGTCTGCCATTAGGCTTGCCCCAATGACCATGCTTTGTTCATCTATATCAAATTTGGGGTGATGATGCCCGTAGGCGGTTTCGTTGTGTTTAGCAGAGCCGACAAAAAAGTAGCAACTACGTGCGCCACCCCGCTGAAATTCGGAATAATCTTCCGAACCCATCACACGTTCAGTATCATCCACTAGGTTGACCGTTGGNNCGTTGGGGTTTGGCTAGCCAATGCGCGGATCTCACTCGCCAAGCCGGCATCGTTGACCACCGCATCGCAAGAGTCGAGAAATTGTATTTCGGCACGGCATCCGAGCGCACTCGCCACGCCCTGAACCACTTCATGGAAGCGCTGTTTAAGTTTGGTGCGGGTTTCCTGTTTGAAAGTACGGATGGTGCCCTTGAGATGGGCAGTTTCGGGGATGACATTGGTCGTATTGCCCGAAGTGATGGCTGTGACGCTAACAATACCGGTATCTGTGCCACTGATGTTGCGCGAAACCAATGTTTGCAAGGCAGAGACAATCTGAGCAGACGCAACCACCGGGTCAAGTGTTTCTTCGGGAGCGGCGGCGTGACCACCCTTGCCATACACCGTTACCTGCCAAGAGTCTGCCGCCGCCATCACCGCACCGGGAGTAGCCGCCACCCAGCCGAGCGGTTTGCTGTTCCAAACATGCATACCAAAACAATAATCTGGGGCAGGGTCAGATAGTATGCCATCTTTGACCATTTCCGCCGCGCCACCGATTGCTTCTTCAGCCGGTTGAAAGACAAATTTCAATGTGCCTTGAATAGTGTCTCGGTATTCGCTAAACATTTTGGCAAGCGCCAAGCCCATGCTGGTGTGTGCATCGTGCCCGCAGGCGTGCATCACCCCTTCATTTTGTGATTGGAAGGATACGCCAGTTTCTTCAACGATAGGCAAGGCGTCCATATCAAAGCGGAGCAGTACTGTGGGCCCGGGCAGGTTGCCACCCATCAAGCCTACCACACCAGTTCGTCCAACTCCAGTTTGCACTTCCAAACCAAGTTTGGTTAGTTCTTGCGCCACAATTCCGGCGGTGCGGAATTCTTGGAAGCCTAGTTCGGGGTGCGCGTGAAAATCGCGGCGGTTTGCCACCAGTTGGTCATACAGCGCTTGTGCTTTGGGGTAAAAACGGGACATGATAGGGTAGGTGTGAGAAATTGTCGGGTTACTCGGCACGCTGGCAGATTGGCTTTTGCTCGCGTGTGTTCAGTAATGTTGGGTTAGGAATGTATATACCGAGCATGGGTAGTATTCGGCATACGTGCTATATTCGACCCGAGTCGAATATAGGGGTTTTTTCTTAATGGAAAAGGCGCAGTTTTCTTTTATCCGTGTCGAATATAGAAATTTGATTGCTTGACTTGGTCATAGCAAGAATTTTGCACTTTATTGGAGAAAAGCATAATTTTCGTTATGCCGAGCGGCAAATCGAGCGGGCGTGCGTTATTCTAGCAGGTCGCCAAAGTCTAATTCGCGGCTTGACAGGGGAAACGCTTCTTCGTTTGTGTCGTTGCTCTCATCGGCGACTGCGCCCTGCTTTTTACCGCAGTCACACTCTCCGCCTTCATGTTTGGCACAACCAGCCGCCGCCTTTTTTTGCAGGGCTTCAAATTCTTCAAGCGGTTCCAACTCTTCGCGCTGGAAGATAAAAGTCGCTTCATCTACTAACACTAATACAGAGTCTTTGAGCGGGAATACGTCTAGCACTTTACCTTCACCTTTGGGCGTGCCAATACGCTTGTTGCGGCGTGGTAGGTGTTTACGGGCTTCGACATATTGCTCATATTCGTATACCAAACAACAGCGCAAACGCCCACACATGCCCGTAATTTCTTCCGGTGCGAGTGAAAGCCCTTGGTCCTTCGCCATTTTGATGCTAACAGGGCTGAACTCGGTGAGAAAGGTTGAGCAACAGCGGGGGCTACCACATGCACCATATCCCCCCAAAAGTTTGGCAACATCGCGCGGACCAATGCGCTGTAGATACATTTCAGTATCAGGATATTCGGCGGTAAGGGCAGTTTTAAGCTGATTAAGGGGATGACGCGGTTCTTCTAGGTTTTCATCCATTGAGAAGAAGAAGGTCAGGACACTGCCATCGTAGTTGTATTCAGCTTTTACCCATTTTAAGTCGGCTAATTTTTGCTTGCTGGCAAGTTCACGACAGCGAATCAGCACGCCAAGTTCTTTGGCTTGCCAGGCTTGCATCATCACCAGTTCACGCGGTGTAGCAACATGTTCAATGGCTTTATAACCACTGCGCGGTCGTGGCTCGTCTTTGACAATTTTTACCACTTCTGCCATTTGCATCCCACGTTTGGTATCTACGACTACATAGTCACCAGGTTGTGCGCTAGGGTAGGCGGTTGAATCGTAATGATAGAGTTTCCCCACTCGGGTAAAACGGATTCCGAGAATGTGTTCTTTGCGAGCCATTATTCAAGCACCTCGATTTCTAGCTCGTCGTTATTAGCGTTGTGAAGGTAAATCGCCGAATCCGCAACACTTTTTGCGATGGATTGCAGGGCAATGGCCGATTCCGATGTCGGGTGGGAAATAACAACAGGCAATCCGCTGTCACCTTGTACACGCACCTGCGGGTCGAGCGGGATCCGTCCTAAAAATGCCACTTCTGCCGCGCTTGCCAGTTCTTCCCCGCCGCCTTGCCCAAACACCGACCCGCTCATGTTCTCAATCACGCCCAATACCGGGATGTTAAGTTGATTGAACATTTCCAAACCACGGCGGGCATCGGCTTGTGAGACTTTTTGGGGCAGTGTGACAATGACTCCGGCGGTGATTTTGGTTTGCTGGGCTAGGCTAAGTTGGGCATCGCCGGTGCCGGGCGGTAAATCCACCACCAGGAAATCTAGCTGTCCCCATTCAACATCATTAAGAAATTCGCGTAGGGCGCTGTGAAGCATCGGTCCGCGCCACACCAATGGCTGTTCCGGGCGCACCAAGAATCCCATACTCACGACCTTGACGCCGTGGGCAATGGCGGGGGCAAATTTTTTGGTAGCAGATGGGTTGGCGCGTTCGGCTCCCATCATAATGTTGCAGTTCGGACCGTAAATATCGGCATCCAGCAAGCCAACCTGTACACCATTTTGGGCAAGGGCACAGGCGAGATTAACCGAGACTGTGGATTTGCCTACTCCACCTTTGCCGGATGCAACGGCGATGATGATTGGTTCGCTGATGGGGGCAGAATAGCCTTCCCCACTGGGGCGGTTGGTCAACCACTGGATGTGAACAGATTTCACGCCGACTTGCTCCATCAAGGTCAGTCGGCATTCCCGCTCCAAAACTTGTTTGTAGGCGTAGTTGGGGTCGGGTAGGGCAATGGAAAATTTGACTTCGCCATTTTCGATGGAAAAGTCGTGAAGCATATTCAGTGAGCCAAGAGAACGCCCGCTGGATGGTTCGAGAATGGCAGATAAACTTTTGCGTAAGCTATCGGGTGTCGGCTGGGAGGGGGGGNNCGAAAAAACATAAAAGATTCGGATGAGATTAAGCCGATACAGGCTGGCAAATTTCACAAACAAGCCGAAATTTGCTACTTGATTCAGGCGGCGGATTTTATTAAAGTGAAAGTGTTACGCTTGGTAGGGCGACTCACTGCGCCAACGGTGGTGAAATCACCTGCAATGGCTACCGATACCGCATTTGAGACTACCCATTATTTGAAATTTAATAGGCTTGATATGTTAGGGCAAACCCAATACTTGCCTTAGAAAATTGCCGGTTGGGTGTTGCACCAACGGCAGGTAGTTACAAATTAACTGCCTAACTATATCACAGATAGTGCAAAGAGTCACTTGCTGGCGTGTGGTGTGGCAGGGCAACCGCATGAAGTT
>DKKK01000054.1 GCA_002455215.1 Anaerolineales bacterium UBA6668
GCGACTTGTTCAGTACGCTTTTTGCGGGTGGGCAAGCCGTGAATCAGCCCGTTGAAAGTGGTGTAACTGATACGACATCCGTAGCCGTTAACGCGCCCGCCAATTTGGTGCTTCCGCCAGCTGTTTTACGTTTGGATGTACTGCTGGCGGGTATTTTGCCCGAGGTCTGGGCGGGTACGATTGGTGAGCCCNNGAGTGGCAAGCTGGGGACGGGGGTTGATCCGTTGACAGGTGGGCAACAGTAGGCGATTGTTCATTTTACTATTGAAAAAGCGATGGGACAGTACACCCTGTCGCTTTTAGTTTAAGCGGGTAGCTTTGGATTCTATACGGAACACGATTCAGATTTGCGGATATTTGTATCTGTTTAAGGTGCGTTTCGCAAAGATACTTATATTCGACACGGGTCGAAATGTTCTTATTTTTACTCGTCCACTCGTAAAAAATCATTGAATTTCAGCCTGTGAGCTGTGCCTGTGCTTTTACGGTTATGTTTTATGTCGAACTATGGCAAATTTTCACCGATTTAGTAGCTGATAACGCTGTTCGTCATGGCTACTGAAGATTACGAATACGATATGTGGTGTGGCTAGTCATGTAGTGGTTCGTACCATACAAGGTAAAGATGATGCACTTCGCCCTTTCTCCATCAACCTGCCACACCCAACCACAGCAAAAACTCCACATTGCCAGCCGGACCCCGCAGAGGCGACTCACGTACACCCAACACTTGCAAACCGGCTTGCTGATTGGCATACGCCACCACACTGTCCACTGCCGCTTGGCGTGCCTGTTCATCGCGCACTACCCCCCCTTTATCCACTGCTTCCGGCGGGGCTTCAAACTGCGGTTTGACCAATGCGACAATTTCCCCGCCCGCTTTCAGCCAGCCCAGCTNNTTTCAGCCAGCCCATTACTACCGGCAAAAGCGTTTGCAGGGAGATAAAAGACGCATCAATTACCACCAAATCCAATGCTTCGGGCAGGTGTTCCACATGCCGAGCGTTGGTTTTTTCCATAACTACCACGCGTGCATCCGAGCGAAGCGACCAATGTAGTATGCCCTTGCCCACATCCAGCGCGTACACCTTGCTAGCGCCGTGTTGTAGCAAGCAATCGGTAAATCCGCCTGTACAAGCCCCAACATCGGCGCATACCCACCCATCTACCGGCAAATGCCAGCTTTGCAGTGCCGCTTCCAGTTTTTCCCCGCCCCGCGAAACATAGCGCGAACGCGGAGACAGCCTAATCTCGGCGGAAGGGTTGACGGGTGTGCCGGGTTTGTCCACNNGCGTTGTGCTTTATCTTGGTTTTCGCACAAGTCGCGTTCTACCAAAAGCAAATCGAGTCGAGTTTTGCGGGGCATGTCCGGTTAGCGGTGCGGCATACGCGGGGAACGTCCGGTTAGGCGTGTCATAAAATGGTAGCCAATCCAGCGGAACGGTTCAAGCGGAATCGGGGCAAACTCTGCTTGTATGAAGGGCAATCCGCGCCAAGTTTCCCCATCGCCTGCATACAAATCGGTCAGTACGCGCCCCGCCATGTTCGCCGCAGTGACACCATGTCCGCTATACCCCAGCGCGTAGTACACATTTTTATCAGCGCCACGTACTCCCATCGAACAATTGCGGAGGAAGGAGATGGCAAGCGTACCCGTCCAGCGGTGTGCAATGGGAATTTTTGCCGTGTCTGGTAGGTACTTGTGCAAGGTTTGCGACATGGCATGAATGGCTGGTTCGATGTTGCCGCGCCAAGTAGTGCGGTTGTTGAATAGGTAATCGTAGGAGCGGTTACTGCCGCCACCAAAGACCATGTGTCCTTCGCGGGTGGTGGTGGCATACGAAATGCGGTTTAAATCATCGGCAAAGCCCGCCGAGTTGTACCAGCCCAGCGCATGTAATCGGTCGGGGGGAATGGGGGCGGTGGCAAAGACGTGCGAGTGCAGGGGAAAATACGCCTTGCGGAAGTAGCCCAACTTGCCAGTATAGCCGTTCAATGCCAGCACAATTGCCTTTGCCCGTACTCGTCCGTGTGGGGTGGTGAGCGTGATGGTGGAGCCTTCTGCCACCCGCAGTACCGGGGTCTGCTCGTAAATTTCTACCCCCCGTGCCTGCAAGATTCTGCCTAGCTCGCGGACATACTGCAAGCCGTTCAACTGTCCTTCCGATGGGTCATACAAAGCCCCGTAAATTCCTTGTAAATTTACTCGCTGGCGGGCTGATTCCGCATTGNNGTTGCGGGTTGGTAAACACTTCCAAACAGCCATTACGCTGATAGCTCACATCTAATTGGTGGCTTTCGATGGTGTGTTGGATGTGGTCAATGGTGGCACGGGTGGCATGGTAAACGCGGGCAGTTGTTTCGGGCGACATAGGACCCGTGCCGTACACCCAATTGAGCATCATGCCGCCATTGCGTCCGCTGGCGCCATTTGCCAGCGTTTTCGCTTCTAAGAGTACCACACGCCGATTGGGGAAGCGTTCGGAAAAATGCTGGGCGGTAGAAATGCCGGTGAAGCCACCGCCGATGATGGCTAGGTCGGCTGAAATTTCTTGCCGCAAGGCTGGGCGCGGCTGGTAATCGGGCATGTAGCTTGCCCAAAGCGAACGGTTTTCGTCAATTTCGAGCGTTTCCCAGCGCGTGGGGTAGCCAATTGGCGCCGCCAAAGCGGCGGCTTTTAACATCAGATTTTCAATTTGAATGACCAGTGAATCGCGCATAAAGGGGAATTTCCTATCAGCTGTTAGATTCGCCACGTGTGCCGAGTAGCCTGTCGCGAATTGCCAGGCTACTCATCCAAGTCGTCGCCCAAATCTTCTAGCTTATCCAGTTCGCCATTTAGCACGTCTTCCAAATCCATCAGCCCAAAATTGAGAATGCCATCTTGTAAATCTGCCGAGTCGAGGGCGTCTTGCACCAGTTGTTGCATGGTTTCGTCATCAGCGTACAATGCTTGGATGGCAACCAAAGCTTCCTTGGCGGCTTTTCCGCCGATTTCGCCGAGCGCCCACAGAAGCATTGGGAAACTTTCCGGTTCTGATTCTTCCAAAAATTCCGATATTACAGGGATGGCTTCGCTTAAGCGCAATTCGCCACAGGCATACGCCGCCGCTTCCAGTTCATCGCCAGATTCGGGGGAGCGCAGGCTGGTAAGCACTTGCTTTTCCCAGCGTTTGTTCTCGCCACTATATGCCATGGCGTACAGGCTATTCAGGCGTTTTTGCTCATTATCGCTGGTGTATGCGGCTTGAATCAGGCTTGGAATTTCCTTGCGTTGCGAGTAGCCGAGCACTCGCAGTATACGCAACCGCACATGAGTGCTGTTGTCATTCGTATAGGCATTGAGTAAAATCGACTCCATACGCTGGCCTTGTGCTTGTGGCAGTTCGTCTAGCGAGTATTTGTACATTAAATCTTGCAGGTTGGTAGCAACGGCAAAGCGTACATCTGCTGATGGGTCTTTTTCCAGCAAGTTTAAGTACGTGGTCAATAGGCTAGGGTTGTACTCTGTTTCATTGAGTAAGGCAATGGCAGACTGGCGCACTGCTGGGTGTGCGTCCTTTAGCAAGTGTTGCCCAATTTCTTCAAACGACACATCATCCGTGCTTTCCCACAGATCTGCCAGCGCTTTTGCCACTTCGGCACGCCGTGCATCGGGCAGTTGCTCCCAAGTTTGGAGAAATTGGGCTAGGTCATTGCCCCACAAGCCAGAAAGGTTCTTCAACAGGTGCGGGGTGGGGTGAAGGGCAGGGTTGTTTAGGCTTTCTAAAACGTTGGCTAGGCTGGGCTGGTTTTTCATGGTAGGTTAATTGGATTGCGGAAGTCATTGATAGCGATGAGTACCATCAAAGACAGTAATATTAACATGCCCGCGGCGTGGACATAGCCTTCTAGGTGAGTGGGAATGCGCTTGATACGGAACAAGCGCAAGAACCAATCTACGATGACAAATAAGATGCGACCACCATCCAAAGCCGGCAGTGGCAGTAGATTTGCCAAGCCAATAGAGATATTAATACCTACCATCAAGTACAGAATAGGCCACCAATTGCCAGTTTGTTGCACGGTTTGGGCGGTGTCATCATAAATTTGGTAAATGCCGACGGGTCCCACCACCCGCGCTTCTTGGGGTGAAAGGGTGCGGCTCACCAACCCGATTAGGAAGCGTGGCAATGCAACAATTTGTTGTCCCAATTCCGCGCCCGCCTGTGAGATGGATTCAAAAAAGGAGTAATGCGTATAAACCGGGCTGTACTGCAACCCCACGCCAAGCCGAGCGCGTTGTTCGGGGTTGCCATTGGCATCCAGCAGGTAAGTTGGCGTGAGTGTCAAATTGACCGTTCCGCTACCCCGTAAAACGACCACATCTAGTGCAACATTGGGGTTTTCTTTGACTAGGTTGGTGAGCGTTTCACCGTTTTCGATGTCNNGATGGTGATACCATTCACCGAAACAAACTGGTCGCCAGCGAGTAAGCCACCCGCTTCAGCAGGTGAGCCTGCTTGCACATCCGCAACTTGTACGGTGGCGGTATCGGTGGGCCAGGCAGTCATAAACATCACAACCAGCACCAAAAAGCCAAAGATTAAGTTCATACCCGAACCAGCCGCCAGCACAAATAGGCGGTGCAGGTGGGGGGCGTTGGCAAGCCCGTCCATGATGGTGGCATCATCTTCGCCAGCGGGTTTAACAAACCCGCCGAGCGGTAGCCAGTTCAGGGTGAAGTCGGTTCCTTGCCAAGTGAACAGTTTTATCATGCGCGGGGGTAATCCCAAGCCAAATTCTTTGACCGGAATCTTGCACAAGCGTGCCGCTATGAAATGCCCAAATTCGTGGACAATGATAATTACACTAAATGCCAAAACAAATTGAAGTAGGGTAGAAATGCTCATAATCGGATATGGGAGAAAATAAAAAGACAAGTAATTATATTATACCTGTCTTATCCAGCTTTACCTTCAGTTTAACACAGCTTTAAGGAAGTCGTACACCTTTGTAGACTCACCTGCTACACCGCCGTTCTAGCCAGAAGCATCTCATTGGCTGAATTTCGTGCTATACTCGGCATGTGTTCGGCGCATGCGCCGAACTTTGATGATTCCATCAACCCGCCCAGTAGAAATCAACCCACATGGATATTATTGAAGGCATTGTCGAGCGCGTTACATTTTACAGCGCAGAAACAGGTTATAGCGTGTTACGCTTACGTCCGACACCTGCCCGCACCGGTATGGGCGTTAGTCGTGATGGGCTGATTACGGTGGTGGGCAATTTACCCGAAGCCAATGCCGGTGAGAGTTTGCGGGTGAGCGGGCTATGGCAGATGCACCCGCAACACGGACACCAACTGCAAGCCCAGCGCGTGGAGCAGATTTTACCGGCCAGTGTCGAAGGTATCAAACGCTACTTGGGAAGTGGCATGATCCGCGGATTGGGTCCGGTCATGGCGGAGCGGATTGTTAACAAATTTGGCGAAGATACGCTCCACATCATCGAAACTCAGCCGCGGCGTTTGCTCGAAGTGCTAAATATCGGTCCCAAACGGGTTGAACAAATCACCAGCGCTTGGGCACAGCAACGCGAAATTCAAAATGTCATGTTGTTTTTGCAAACGCATGGGGTGAGTACCGGCTTGGCGGTTAAGATTTACAAGCAATACGGCGCAGATTCCACTCGCATTGTTAAAGACGACCCTTACCGCTTATCCAAAGACATTTTTGGCATTGGCTTTAAGACCGCCGACAAAATAGCTCAAAAACTCGGCTTACCCAGCGACTCCCCCAGTCGCATTGAAGCAGGCATTGCCTACACGCTCAACGAACTGGCAGGGGAAGGGCATGTGTACGCCCCGCAGGAATTGCTAATTAAGACGGCTAGCGAACTTTTGGCAGTGGAGACGAGCGCGATCCAAAAAAATTTGGAACGGCTGGATAACAGTGAGTTAATCAAGCGCGAAACCCTGCGCTACGAAACCCCAGTTAGCAGTTTGTACCTGCCCAACCAGTCGGATTCCCAAGCGGTGCGGGAAGAGCCAGCCGTTTATCTTGCTCCGTTTTTCTATGGTGAAATTGGCGTGACCCACCGCGTGAAACGCCTGCTGGCAGAGCGCAACAGCCGCTTGGCAGATTTGCAAAATCAACCGCTCGACTGGCTAATGATCTTTGCCGGAAAGCAAGCGCTGGCGCTGTCCACCGAGCAAGGCAAGGCGGTGTTGAGCGCTCTGCAAAACAAACTTGCCATCATTACGGGTGGACCCGGCACTGGTAAAACCACCTGCTTGCGTGTACTCATCCAAATTTTGCAATTACGCAATCATAGCTTTGCACTTGCCAGCCCCACCGGAAGAGCGGCAAAGCGCCTGTCCGAAGCCACCGGACAGCCTGCCCAAACCTTGCACCGCTTGTTGGGCTTTCATCCGAGTGAAGGTTTTAAACACAATGAGCAAAAGCCGCTAGATGTGGATTTGCTGGTGGTGGATGAAGCCAGTATGCTGGACTTACTGCTGATGAACAACCTGTTGAAGGCAATAGGGGGAAGCACACACTTGCTGTTGGTGGGCGATGTAGACCAGTTGCCGAGTGTGGGGGCGGGGGATGTTCTGCGCGACCTGATGGAGAGTGGGGTGGCGGCAGTCAACCGCCTGACCAGNNTTCGCCAAGCGCAAGATTCACTCATCATCACCAACGCCCACCGCATCAACAGTGGCGACTTGCCGATTTTTCCCAAAACCAGCAAAGATTTTTTCCTGTTCCAAATCGAAGACCCCGAAGAAGTGGCACGCTGGATTGTGGAAATCGTGCAGGAGCGTGTGCCCAACAAGTTTGGCATTGCTAGTGAACAGGTGCAGGTACTTTCGCCAATGTATCGCGGACCGGCAGGGGTCGCCAACCTGAATTTGCTCTTGCAAGAGAAGCTCAACCCCGAAAATCCGCGCAAGGCAGAACGGCGTATCAGTGGCACATTGTTCCGCGTGGGTGACCGCGTCATGCAAACGCGCAATAACTATGATAAAGAAGTGTATAACGGCGATATTGGCATGGTGGCNNAACTGGCATGGTGGCACGTATTGACGGCGAAAGTGCCAGCCTGACCGTCAATTTTGAGTCGCGCCAAGTGCCGTACGACTGGCTGGAAGCGGATGAACTGACCCACGCCTTTGCCATTTCGGTACACAAAGCGCAAGGTGCGGAATATGCGGTGGTGGTCATGCCCGTCCTTACCCAACACTATATGATGCTTCAACGTAATTTGCTCTATACTGCCATTACCCGTGCAAAGCAACTGTGTGTCTTGGTGGGCACGCAAAAGGCGATTGCGATTGCGGTCAAAAACGACAAGGTCGCTGAACGTTACAGCGGTTTACA
The DNA here is from genome assembly GCA_002455215.1 of Anaerolineales bacterium UBA6668. Taxonomy (GTDB): domain Bacteria; phylum Chloroflexota; class Anaerolineae; order Anaerolineales; family UBA6668; genus UBA6668. The sequence goes on from DKKK01000054.1 coordinate 7,365, forward strand.
ACTAAGGCTTTTGGAAAAACCCTTATAAGAAAAATAGGTAAAATTCAATGCACATCTCCAAATGGTTGCTCTTTCTCTTGATGGTCGGTTTCGGTTGGGGGGCTATTCCACAACCGGTAGTTGCTCAAACTCCTGCTACTGGTAGCGCTACTGGTAGCGCTACTGCTAGCCAAAAACGCCAGGTGGATGCCTTATTCCGCCAATTTATCACTGCTAACCAGCCCGGTGCGGTGGTGATTGTTGTGCAAGATGGCAAGGTGTTATACAAAAATGCTTATGGCTTGGCAAATCTAAAAAAGAAAACGCCCCTAACCGTACAAAGCCAACTGCACTTTGGTTCATGTGGCAAGCAATTTACCGCGATGGGCATTTTGCTCTTGGCAGAAGAAGGCTTGCTCAAGCTAGATGACCCGCTTATCCAGCATTTACCGGAGCTAAAGCGGCTCGGTAAGCAAATCACCATCCGCCATTTACTACACCACACTTCCGGCGTACCCGATATTTACGAAAGCGCCACGCTTTATGACCAGATACTTAACCTAGCAGACCAGCCCACCAACCAAGATATGCTGAATTTGTTAAGCGAAACTGGCAGGAAACGCTTTGTCGTGGGCGAAGAATTTTTCTACAGCAATACCGGTTACGACTTACTCGGTTCGGTGATTGAGCGGGTGAGTGGGGTGAGCTATGCCGAGTTTATGCAGAGCTACCTGTTTAAGCCGCTGGGCATGAAAGACACCTTTTCGGTGCCGGATAAGAAGCGCCTAAAGGGTGAGAGCATTGCGCTCAGTTACACCAGCGAAGACGATGAAACCCCCGAATTGGTGGCGAGTGACCCATTCGACAATTTGGTGGGGTCGGGGTCGTTCTACACCACTGTCGAAGACATGGCGCTTTATGAAAAAGCTCTGCTAAATAACACTTTGTTACCTGCCAAAAGTCTCAACCAAGCCTTTGTCCCCGGCAAATTAAACAATGGGTCGAGTACGGATTACGGTTTTGGTTGGGAAATTTCACGCTTCCAAGGGCAAAAACTGATTGCGCACGATGGTTCTTGGTTGGGGTTTATATCTTATTACTTTCGGCTACCCCAAGAAAAACTGGCGGTAGTGATTTTGCTCAATCGTGATTACGGTTACGAAGATGATTTACCGTCTGAAGTAGTAAAAATATTTCTAAAATAATAGGTGACGCTTGTCATTTTTTTACAAGGAGTGTGTCATTGTTCCTTTTGGTTAGATTGAAGACGGGCTGTGCTAGGCGTACAATGGCAGTTGGCGTGTTCGATAAATATCTAACGTCTGCCAAAATCTCAGATACGGGTATTCCATCCGGGTAAGGTTTGCGCTTTGATGAGCGTAAGTATGCTATGCAGGCAAGCAAGAAGACTGCGCTTTTTTAAAAAGTGCAATTTCAAAGCGTGCCAAAAATAGTTGCCTCCATGCCGAGTGCTTTATCAGTACACTTTGGGTTGGCGTTAGCATCACCCTATCTAGGAGTATTCAAAATGAGCCAAGTTAAAACTCTCAAACGCGGGGTAGATGTCCTGCGTGACCCGTCCATTAACCGTGGAACGGCTTTTACACTGGAAGAACGGCGAAAATTGGGATTGCGCGGTTTGCTTCCACCGACTGTCACCGATATTGACAATCAAATCGCCCGTTTCAAATATAATTTAACCCGCAAAGCCAACAATTTAGAACGTTACCTTGCACTAGCATCTCTGCAAAACCGCTCGGAAACATTGTTCTATCGCGTAATGATAGACAATATTGAAGAGATGATGCCATTGGTGTACACCCCCACGGTTGGGCAAGCGTGCCAAGAATTTGGGCACATTTACCGCCGCGCACAAGGCATGTACGTTTCCATCAACGATGCGGGGGAAGTCGCTGAATTGATTGATAATTGGCACGAAGAAGATGTACGCTGTGTAGTGGTGACAGATGGAGAACGTATTTTGGGCTTGGGCGATTTGGGTGCAAATGGCATGGGCATTCCGATAGGTAAGTTGGCACTATACACCGCTTGTGGGGGCGTACATCCGCGCTATTGCTTGCCAGTGACGATTGATGTGGGTACAAACAACTCTACCTTGCTAGAAGATCCGCTCTATTTGGGTTTGAAGCAAACCCGTTTGCGTGGGGAAGCTTATGACGCTTTGGTAGATGAATTTGTCAAGGCAGTTACCGCCCGCTACCCCAACGCGATGGTGCAGTTTGAAGACTTTGGCAATACCAATGCCTTCCGCTTTTTGGAAAAGTATCGCAATCAAGTGTGTGCTTTCAACGATGACATTCAAGGAACCGGGGCAATTGCTCTGGCTGGTTTGTTCTCTGCCACGCGCATTACCGGGCAACCTATCACCCAACAAAAGATTCTGTTCTTGGGTGCTGGCGAAGCAGGCGTAGGAATTGCAGATATTATCGTAACCGCAATGGTGGAAGCCGGTTTGAGCTTGGCTGAAGCTCGTAGGCAATGCTGGTTTGTCGATTCTACCGGTTTGGTCACTGCCCAACGCAAGAATCTCGCCCATCATAAGCTGAATTACGCCCATGATTTTCNNTCCGGGTGAAGCACCGGACTTTCTGTCCGCCGTGCGGGCACTCCGACCTACTGCCATTATTGGCGTTTCCGGGCAACCGAACACCTTCACGCCCGAAATCATCGCCGAAATGGCGCAAATTAATGCCCGCCCCATCATCTTTGCGTTGTCAAACCCGACATCCAAAGCCGAATGCACCGCTACCTCCGCCTATTCCTACAGCAACGNNTGATAGGCAGTCCGTTTGCGCCGGTTGAATATAACGGAAAAACCTTCGTTCCCGGGCAAGGCAATAATGCCTACATCTTCCCGGGCATCGGTTTGGCAGTAGCGAGTTGCGCTATCACTCGTGTTACCAATGAGATGTTGATGATTGCCGCGCAAACGGTGGCAGACCTTACCGATGCCGATGACCTCGCATTGGGGCGGGTGTATCCATCCTTGAGCCAAATCCGTCAAGTATCAGCAGAGATTGCCATTCGCATTGCTGAATACGCTTTTACAAACCGCCTTTCTTCAATGGAAAAACCGCAGGATATACGCCAACAAATTGAAAAAAGCGTGTACAATCCTGCTTATGATTAATCGAAACTTCTGGCTAGTATTTTGGCACGACTACACCACCCGCGTCTTTAATCGGCGTTTCTTAGGGGTGGTGTTTGGCGTGCCATTGTTTATTTTAGGCGTCTCCATTGTTTCCGGGCTGTTGGTGGCGTTTACCACTGACAGCCGCCCAATTGGAATTGTGGATGAAAGCGGGTTATTGCGCCAAGCACGTGTGGACGAAAACGAATTTGTGTTCCTGTCAGAACGCGCCACCGCCGAAATAGCGCTACAACGGCGGAAAGTTCAAGCCTACTATTACCTGCCCAGCGGCTTTCCCACCAGCCCCGCCGAGTTGGTTTATCCAAGCGATGTCCCCGCTAGCAGTTACCAAAGGTCTTTTGCCAGCCTAGTTCATCAGCAACAACTGCGCCAAGCGGGCGTGCCGGAAACGGTGGTTATGCGCATTTCTGCGGGCAACGTTATTCGCTCACAGGTACAACCCGCCGGGCAGGAGGGTACCCCCACCTTCTTCTTGCCGCTAATGGTCAGTTTTTTGCTTATTATGGCAATCGTGAATACATCTGGTTATGCTTTGTATTTGGTGGTGCAGGAAAAGGAAAATCGGTTGGTAGAAGTGCTCTTGACTAGCATTGACAGCCGCAACCTGTTTTCTGCCAAGATATTGGCGGTAGCGGCGATGGGGCTGACGCAATTGCTCTTGTGGGTGGCGGCGGNNATAGGGATTGTTTTAACTGCTTACCCCGATTTTGCAAAGTGGCTACCATCGGCATGGGTTTGGCTAAAAATAGTTGCCCTGACAGTACCACTTTTTGTTTTTCTGTGTGCATTGATGGCGTGGCTCGGCACCAGCGTCTCACAAGCCAGCGAAGCCCAGCAAATGATGGGGCTTATCATCCAGCCAGTGTTGGTTCCGTTTTACCTGATTGCACTTATTTTGGAAAATCCCCAAACGGTTTTGGCGCAAGTACTGAGCTTTTTACCTTTCACTGCACCCTTGACTGTTTTGATACGAGAAGCCAACTCGCAATTGACTGCTGGGCAATGGGGGCTGATTTTGTCTTGTCAGGTGGCGTACGCTTGGCTGGCAATGACGGTGGCAGGGCGTTCGTTTCGTGCCAATATCTTGCAAAAAGCAGGTACACCGTGGTGGAAAGCGTGGCGCAGGAAGGTACTTATTTCTGAAAGCTAAGTTTTTTGATTGGAAAGTAAGGAAATTTTGATAAAGGAAGAAAAAATGGTCAAAAGTAATTTCAGACTGTGGTTTTGTTTATTTTTTTTGTTTGGGTTAACTGCATGTATCTTGCCGTTGAAACAATTGGAGCAACAACCAACCCCAGAAACCAGTTTTACTCAATTACCATCTCCCCAAATTGAATATGATATTAGAAATCAAACCTTTGTTGAACTTCCCTTAAGGCATGGAAGCAAAATATTCAAGATAGATGTTGATAATGAAATAATTACACCATTTAACTTAGACCAAAATAAGATTATTCCAATGCTTGCACCTAATAAAAGCATGTTGGCATTTTATGGAATTCCAGCCGAAGTATATGAACAGCAAATTTTGACAAATGCAGGGGTTGACCCTTTATTTTTAGACATTTGGGTTTATGACTTATTGGGGAATAAAGCTAGGAAAATTAGTGGGAAATTGGCAAAGCGTAGCGCATTAAGTTGGACATATGATAGTAATTATTTGGTTTGGGTAGAAGATGGTAATTTGCAATATTATCATATCAAGTCGGACCAGCAAAAAACCGTCACACTAGCCACATTTGCTCGACCACACCCAGAGAAAAATCAAATCTTAATCGCTGATTTGGAAAACCGCCTGAGTATTGTGAACATTGATAACGAAAATTCAATTACAGTACTGATAGAAAACCCTGATTTTCCTAACAATGCGAAAATTAGAGACTTTGACTGGTGGTTTGATCCAAATGTGTTAATCACATTACAAGCACCTTTAGAAGAAAATGCGTACTTCTTTAAATATGATGTTTGGTTATTTGACATAGCCAATCAATCCTTGAAATTGTTTTTTGAAGATGCCCATGATATTCGAACCAGCCCAGAACCGAATTTGTTAACAGCATTAGATGGAACTAGTTATTTTGATGTATGTTCATTGGATAGAGGGCGAAAATTTATTGATGTCACTGACCCAACTCAACCCCAGAAAATAAAGCTGGAAGATTTTCAATTTAGCCCAGTATTGTCAAATGCACCGCTCATTGTTCCACATTCTAGCAATGAAGTCTATTGGATCAATCAACATCAATACATTGAGTATCTGTCTGGATATTGTAGTTTTAATGATGGAAAAGGTTTTTATCTTGTGGATATTAACTCAAAAACTGCTACTCAATTGACCTTTAATGATCAATATTTGCCAACCCATGTGTCCAATGTTGACGAAATTCGGGAACGTTATTTTATTAATAATGGCAGGTATTATTCATTCTTGTTTGTTCGACCTATCCATTCACAAGCTAGCTATGGCGATATTTATGCATATAATGTCAATGAAAAAATAGCCAGTCCTAGAATTCTTGGAAAAAACCTTCAACTGACTGAGTATGGAGATGAACAATTGTTTTATGAAGTATTGCCTGAAGACATAACAAAGCGAAATATTCTCTCAAATTGGCAAGACGCTAGATATGTTCTCTCTGACTATAGTATTGTTCAAAATAGTATTAGACTGAGCAATGGGAGGGTAATTTTCACTCTTGATGGGCAAGCTATGGTGTGGGATGAAGATACCGAGAAACTTTCTTCCCTTGGCATACAAGGGCTAAAAATAATTCCTAAAAACAACGATGAATTTACAGTTCAGACCAGCCCGCACCAATTAGAACATTTTTATGACACTGAATTACACAAAACAATTTTGGATGTTTCAGGTTGGGAAGATTCGCCAGAGATTGAGAATTTCGAGTATTACGAGAGTGGCTCAATGCAATACTTTTTTCGCTATCCAAAGCGTTTAGGGGAGAACAATTTGTCAGGTTGTTTTGTTGATTATGTAGTTCAAAACAGTTTTACATTTTTTGAAGAACCATTTAACTATCAAAAATGTACACATAGGGTACTAGACATATACCTGAATGCAAGTTCATTTCTCCGTCCGTTTCAAGTCACTCAGGTACCGGAAAAACCCCGCGAAAATTGCCGCCTGAGTAATACACTTGAATTCTTTCACAATGGCATCGTTGTTTCACCAACCATAAAGCGATTATCTGACATAGACCTTGAGCCAGCATTTCCGGGAAATTTGGTGGAAATTCAGTCTAGCAGTGTTGGGGATATGTTTTGGCTTTCAGATTCAGTGGTTGCACTACATTTGGCAACTCCGTGTATAGATGTTGACAAAAGCACTTATAATGGCTGGTATTTAATTGCACCTGCCGCTGGAATTGGTGGGATGATATTGTCTGACGCGGAAATAGCCGCACTAAAATGAATTACTCGTGCCTGAAATCTTTAAAAAACTCAACCTAAAACACCAGCAAAACTTGCTGGTGTTAAATACCCCTGACAGTTTTCTGCTCGAATTGGCAGGGCTTTCTGCCGTATAAGTGATAACCGACCTAGATGCGGTCAATGAGATTTATTCCTCCATCGCCTTTGTCACCCAACCTTCACAAGTTGAAGCACTTGCACCGAAAATTGCCCGCAAAGCACAGGAAGACGCGCCGATTCGGTTTGCCTACCTCAATGGTAGCTCCCAAAAAATATAAAAGCAGTCTCAATCGGGATAACGGCTGGGCGTGTTTGGGACGTGAAGGCTATGAAGTGGTGCGTTTAGTGGCAACAGATACCGATTGGTCCGCATTACGTTTTCGGCGTGCCGCATATATCAAAATGCTGACTCGCACAAACTTATCGGTCATGACCGAAATAGGTAAGCAACGGTTGGCGAGTGCAGAACACACCGATCCAACTGGAACATCCCCCAAAAAATTTGATTAGTTCTTGAGTTTAAGATATACTTACAGCACTCAATGGACTTATCATGACACAACCTTACGACGATTTAATTACAGACACAACAAACCAATCAGATAACGATAAGCAAATGCGGATTGCGCTAATTATTGGCGGCATTGTCATTTTCGTATTGTTTGCCATCATCATAGCGGCAAGTATCTGGATGGTGAAGAATCCCACAACCACAGAAACTTTACGTGACGTTTTTATTATATGGATAGCGCTTATCTCGTTGCTGATTGGTATCGCTTTGGTCGTATTGATGGTGCAATTGGCACGCCTGATAAATCTTATCCAAAACGAAATTAAGCCAATCTTGGAAAACACCAATGATACTTTGCGCACCGTCAAAGGCACGGCGCAATTTGTGAGCCAAAATGTCACTGACCCGGTCGTAAAGATCAGTAGCACCTTGGCGGGTGTGCAACACTTTTTCAGTTTACTGGTTCCGGGGAAATCCCGCCGAAAATAGTAAATTTACCCTTTGGGCAACCTAAAAGGGCTATTCTTGTCAAAAAGGAGAAACAACATGGCAGACAGTAACAACAGCGATATTGGGAGCTTCTTGGCAGGCTTTATTGTGGGCGGTTTAGTCGGTGCGGCAGTGGCGCTGGTGCTTGCTCCCCAAAGCGGTGAAGAAACTCGTACCCAGCTTCGCCAACAAGGTTTGGAACTACGCGAGCGGGGGTATGCCGCATTTGAAGATGCTCGTACCCGTGCCGAAGAAACCACTGCAACCGTGCGGAGCCGTGCCGAAGAATTGGCTAGCCAAGCCAAAGTTCGCGCCGAAGAAATGAAGGCGACAGGCAAGTCTCAAGTAGAAGATTTTCGTGTGAGTGGGCAAGAAAAGTTGGAGCAGGCGCAATCCAAATTGCAATCTGCCGTTTCTAACATTCAGAAAAAGCTTAAATCCAACGGCGAAAGTGCGGACGCAGAAAGTGGCGCATAACTCAAATTTTGATATAATTTGTGTGGGATCGGATTGGCGCAGATTTTCTGCCCAATCGGGGGTTGGCAATCGCCAGCCCCCAAGTTTTTTAAACGAACATCAGATTGCGGAAAAAACCTACTCTTTACGAAGTGGGCTCGGCTTCTGCGGCGAAGGCTTCCAACCCACGCAAGGCAGGCTGGCTGTAGGCAACCAAACCCGCCACAAACAGCAAAGCTCCGGCAATTGCGAACATCAGCCCAATCCCGCGCCCTGCGCCAACCCCAAAGAGATGCCCCAGTACCGTACTTGCCAGTTTCCCATCCGGCATTAACATCGGGGTAAAGAAATTATCTGCGCTCCAAGCCGCCCAATAAGTGCCGATTGGCGTTAGGGCTGTAGCAAGCATACTGCGGGCAGATGCCACACGCCCTTGCATCGTTTGTGGGGTTTTTGCCAAAAAGATGGCGGCAGAGTTTGCGCTGGCAATTGCTGGGCAAGCAAAGGTTAAAAACAGCGTTAACCCCAAAAGCCATAAGTTTGTCAGATAACCGGTCAGTGCCATGCCGATTGCCATCATTTGCAAAACCAAGACAATGGTCAAGATGCGTTTCCGCGTTTTGCCAATGACTGCCATTGCCAAACTACCCGCCAAAATCCCCAGCCCGGCAATGGTTTGCATCAATCCTAAGCGGTCGGCTCCTCCTTGCGAAAGGAAGAAAGGTCCCAGCAAGTTGGATGTGCCAGTGAGTAAGAAATTCACAAATGAGAAATAGCAGAGCAGAATAAACAACCCTTTTTCCTGCCACAAAAATTGGAAGCCAATGGTCAAATCTTGCCGCCAATCCTGTTGTCGGTTATTGTGGCGTTCTGCTTGGGTAAGCTCCGGTACGCTAACCAAAAAGATACACAAAATTGCGACACCAAAAGTCAAGATATCAATCATAACAATCCCACCCAAGCCGATAGTCACACTCAGTACGCCCGCCATCGCGGGCGTCAACAGAGGCCCCAGCCCTTCACTGGCTTGATTCAGCCCTGCCGCACGGGTATAGTCTTCCTTCGGTAAAAGTAGGGCAACTAAGGCGGTTTTGGCTGGGCGTTGGAAAGTGTCGGCAAGGGCAAGCCCAAAGATGACCCCATAAATTTGCCATAACTGCAACGAGCCAGTTCGCAGTAGTAGGAAAAGGGCAAATGTGAAAATAGCGGCGATGGAATCGCTCAAGATGACCAGGGGTTTGCGCGGAAAACGGTCTACGATGGAGCCGGCAATCGGGGCAAAGACTACTCCAACCAACTGGTAAATCACTGCGGCAACCGCAAAAGGTACAGCATCACCCGTCTTTTGGAAAATCCAAACTGAAATGCCAAAAACAGTCAGTTGCGACCCCAACAGCGAAATTAATTGACCTATCCAGATGACATAAAATTTTTGCATTGCTTTCATGCTTCGTCCTCCGGTGAGTAATGAAGCGGAGCTTCGTAAATGGCAATGGTGCAGGAAAATGGCGTACTGCCCTCACTAGGCGCAAGGTAGGGGGCAATTAACTCTGTTAGGGCACGTTTGAAGGCTGTGGCTTGCGCCGCGCTTAAATACAGTCTTTCACGGGTCACTAAGCCTAGATTCTTGCTCGGCGACTCGCCAATTGCACGGGTGCGCCCAATTGCTTGTAGCTCTTCGCGGGCGGTATTGAGAATGGCAATTGCACTGCGAATGGTTTGCGTGCCGGTTGGATCCATCTGATGCAAAAGATCCGGCGCGATGGTAAAGGTGTGTGATGTAGTTTGATAGTATTTTTCCACCAAGTTGCCGACCTGTTGGGTGCTGACTACCTTTACGATACCCGCTTTTTCTAGTTGGGAGATGTGATAATACAAGCGGGAAGCGTCCATGCCGAGCAGTTCCCCCAACTGTTTGACGGTGTAGGGCTTTTCTGCTAAGTTTTCAAGCAGTTTTAACCGCAATGGCGTGGAAATTGCCCGTAGGGTAGAAATGTCTGAAATTTCGAAGTTTTGCATAGTAAAATGTTCATTTAAAATAGTTTTGTCGTTAAAAAATATTTTAACGCTAAAAATTATTTTGTCAATAGCCAGATTGATTTACGTTTTTTCCTTAAGGAAAAAACGCAGTTTTCACCCGTGCCGAATATAGTACACTGGGCTGGATTTCTCCTTTCAGTCGAAATGACCCGAAAATCAGACCATCTTAAGTGATGGTCAGTGCTATGCAAAAGTGTCCTATCTGCGCCGAGTATTGTCGTCTTAATTTACCAGACTCTCGGCTTGCCTAACGTAGCTGAGTAGTTATTGTCAGAATTTATAAGCGGCATGGCTACCATTTGGCACATGTATCGAATAGTGATTTGTGCTTGTTTCCTTAATGAGAAAAGCACATTTTTCGCCTGTATCCAATATAAAGTTATACTTTTTCCATTAAGAAAAAAGGTAACTGCTCAGCCTGGTTTGGCGTAACCAACAATCTGGCGAGACTAGGTGCGTATCAATAACACTCAAGCGCGGATGATGCGTATAGGCTGTGATTGGTTTGTTCACTGAGTCCACCACTCTAGCTCCGTAGCATCGTCTCTGCTTGCGCTATCAGAGAAGAATCCACTCTTCTGCTCTGTGTCATCCGAACATCCGTCCAATCTGCGTCCCGAATCAGGAGTGTGTCGGTAAAGCCCCTCTGTCCTTAATACAAATTTTGTAACTGCTCAGCCTGCTTTGGCGCAACCAACAATCTGGCGAGACTGGATGGGTATCGATAACGCTCAAGTGCGGATNNAAAAAAGCATGATTCCCATCTGTGTCGAATACAGTAAATTGGCGACACTTATCACCCATTCTTTTCCAAAATGTCACTAGCTCATTTCAACTAGAGCAGGTAGGCTTAAGCTATAATCGTTATGTGTAAAAAAATTGCGTTGCTCCATAGGAAAAGTGCAATTCTTAAGCACGCCAAATATCATTCACCTAGTGATGTGTTTGTGTCCTAATTGTCTAGCGAATCGTATGTGACAGCGGTTCATACTCAGTTTTGATTGGAGACTTTTCGATGACCCAAAGACCCCGCGCAACTATAGATGCCAACGAAGCCGTTGCTCGAATTGCGCACAAACTTAATGAAGTGATTGCCATCTACCCAATCACACCATCCACCCCAATGGGGGAATTCTCTGACCAATGGTCAGCAGAAGGACAGNNGGGTAGTGCCTTCTGTGATGGAAATGCAAAGTGAAGCCGGCGCCGCTGGTGCAGTGCATGGTGCGCTCCAGGCGGGCTCACTCACCACCACATTTACCGCCTCGCAAGGGCTGATGCTCATGCTCCCCAATATGCACAAAATTGCTGGTGAACTGACATCTGCTGTCTTTCACGTGGCGGCGCGTTCACTTGCGGCGCAAGGTTTGTCCATTTTCGGCGACCATAGCGATGTCATGGCGGCACGCAATACAGGCTGGGCAATGCTCGCTTCCAATTCGGTGCAAGAAGCCCACGACTTTGCCGCAATCTCTCAAGCAGTGACACTCATCACGCGTGTACCCATCTTGCACTTTTTTGATGGTTTCCGCACTTCGCATGAGATCAATAAAATTGAGCTTTTGACTGACGCCGATTTGCACACACTCGTTACCGATGAACTCGTAGCCGCCCACCGTGCCCGAGCGCTTAGCCCGGAACGCCCTTTCATTCGCGGCACAGCCCAAAATCCCGATGTGTATTTCCAGGGGCGCGAAACGGTCAACCCTTACTATACCGCCTTTTCCAGCGTCCTAAGCAAAGTGCTCGCTCAGTTTGCCGCATTAACCGGACGAAATTACCTGCCCTATGAATATGTCGGCGCACCCGATGCCGAGCGTGTCTTGGTATTGATGGGCAGTGGCGCAGAGACTGTTGAAGAGACTGTGCGAGTGCTGTGGCAACAGCAGGGTGAAAAAGTGGGTGTACTGAAAGTGCGGATGTATCGCCCATTGGTAGGCGAACTGCTGGTGCAGGCACTTCCCACGACTGTGCAAAAAATCGCCGTGCTGGACCGTTGTAAAGAACCCGGTAGTGCTGGTGAGCCGCTCTATTTGGACGTCATTGCCGCAATTCACGAAAATTGGCAAGGTGCTTTACCGCGCGTTATTGGCGGGCGATATGGCTTGTCATCCAAAGAATTTACCCCGGCAATGGTGAAAGCAATTTTTGAGCAGTTGACTTTGCCACGCCCCAAGCAACATTTTACCATTGGCATTGTGGACGATGTCTCGCACACTAGCTTGGACTACGATGCCAGTTACAGCATCGAAAGTGCGGACGCAGTGAAGGCGATTTTCTTCGGGCTGGGTTCGGATGGTACGGTTGGCGCTAACAAAAACTCCATCAAAATTATTGGTGATGAGACCGAGCTTTACCCGCAAGGCTACTTTGTCTACGATTCCAAGAAATCCGGCTCTATGACCGTCAGCTATTTGCGCTTTGGACCCCAACCCATTCGCGCACCGTACCTAATTAGCCAAGCCAATTTCTTAGCTTGCCACCAATTCCAATTTTTGCAACGCATTAATATGGTGCGCTACTTGGCAGAAGGCGGCACCTTCTTGCTCAATAGCCCGTACCCACCTGAAAGTGTGTGGGCACATTTGCCATCCAGTACGCAAAGTGCAATTTTAGAAAAGAAACTGAAACTTTACGTCATTGATGCGGTCAAGGTGGCACGTGAAACCGGTATGGGGAGTCGCATTAACACCATCATGCAGGTGTGTTTCTTTGCCATTAGCAATATTCTACCGCGCACCGAAGCGATTGCCGCCATCAAAAACGCCATCTACAAAACCTACGCCAAACGTGGCGATGTGGTGGTGCAGAAAAACTATGCCGCTGTGGATGCCGCATTAGACCACCTGCACATCGTACCGTTGCCCAGCTCTGCTAATAGCAATTTCGACTTACTGCCACCCGTCAGCCCAAATGCGCCTGCCTTTGTGCAAAGCGTGACCGCCGCTATGATTGCCGGTGATGGCGACCTACTGCCAGTGAGCGCTTTGCCTGTGGATGGCACATACCCCAGCGGAACAACAGCCTATGAAAAGCGCAATATCGCCGAAGAAATCCCTGTCTGGGACCCGGCGGTATGCATTCAATGCGGCAAATGCGTGTATGTTTGCCCGCACGCAGTCATCCGCGAAAAAGTGTACGACAAAACCTTGCTCGCCAATGCACCGAGCACTTTCAAGACAACCGATGCGCGTTTTAAAGAATTCCGCGAAATGGGTTACACCTTGCAAGTGGCTCCAGAAGATTGCACGGGCTGTACGTTATGTGTAGAAGCTTGTCCAGCCAAAAACAAGAGCGATGCCAGCCGCAAAGCCATCAATATGGCTCCGCAACGTCCTTTGCGTGAGACAGAAGCGGAGAACTGGGACTTTTTCTTGGGCTTGCCGGAGTTAGACCGCACCAGCATTNNACATTGCCCATAACTCGGTCAAGTATTCCCAATTGCTCCAACCGTTATTCGAGTTCTCCGGTGCGTGTGCAGGCTGTGGCGAAACGCCGTATCTCAAACTAATCAGCCAGTTGTTCGGTGACCGCGCCCTAATAGCCAATGCTACTGGCTGTTCTTCTATTTATGGCGGCAACTTGCCCACCACACCGTGGGCACACAATGCAGACGGACGCGGACCTGCCTGGGCAAACTCACTCTTTGAAGATAATGCCGAGTTTGGCTTGGGCATGCGCCTTGCCCTTGACCACCAAAAGGAAACCGCGCAACATTTGCTCCGCCAGATGGGGGCAGATCTGGGTGATGAATTGGTGAATGCCCTTTTGCAAAACGCGCAAAGCTCGGAAAGTGAGATCCAACAACAGCGGGTATATGTCGCCCAATTGAAAGAGCGCTTGGCAGAGCTAAAAAGTCAGCAGGCGCGTTTGCTAGAAACGGTGGTAGATGGGCTGGTGCAACGCAGTGTATGGATTGTCGGTGGTGATGGTTGGGCGTATGACATTGGTTACTCCGGCTTAGACCATGTGCTGGCGGGTGACCGCAATGTGAATATTTTGGTGATGGATACCGAAGTGTACTCCAACACCGGCGGGCAGATGAGCAAGGCAACCCCGCGCGGAGCAGTTGCCAAATTTGCCGCCGCTGGCAAACAAACTGGCAAGAAAGATTTGGGTTTGTTAGCGATTTCCTATGGACATGTCTACGTGGCACGGGTGGCGTTTGGCGCTAATGACGAGCAAACTGTCAAAGCCATCGCCGAAGCCGAAGCGTATGACGGACCTTCTTTGGTTATTGCCTACTCGCATTGTATTGCCCACGGCTATGACCTGAAGTATGGGTTAAAGCAACAAAAACTTGCTAGCCAATCCGGTTACTGGCCACTGTACCGCTACAATCCCGATTTGCGCTTACAAGGTAAGGCGAGCTTCTCACTCGATAGCAAAGCCCCTAGTATTCCGTTGCAAGAATACATGTACAATGAAGGACGGTTTAACATTTTGGTACGTACCCATCCACAAGAAGCACAAAAATTGCTCTCTCAAGCGCAAGCCGAAGTTAAATCGCGCTGGGCAGAATATGAGCGTTTGGCTGTAGAACTCGGCGATAAAAAAGCGGCTTAGGAAGTTTTTACATATTTTTTGGAGTAACTATCATGGCAGATCTATCTACCACCTATCTCGGACTCAAACTCAAGCAACCGATTGTGCCTTCCGCGTCGCCACTCTCGCGCAAGCTCGATACCTTAAAGCAACTTGAAGATGCTGGGGCAAGCGCGGTTGTGATGTATAGTTTATTTGAAGAGCAGGTCGTTCTGGAAAGTCAAATGCTGGATTCGTATCTCAGTCATGGTACGGACACCTTTGCCGAAGCGTTGAGCTACTTACCAGAAGCTTCCGCCTTCCGCTCTAGTGCAGATGCTTATCTTGAGCACTTAAGCCGTGCCCGTAAATCGTTGGGTATCCCGCTGATTGGTAGCTTGAACGGGTACTCGACCGGCGGCTGGGTGCATTACGCCAAAGAAATTGAACAAGCTGGGGCGGATGCGCTGGAACTCAATATGTATTTTGTGCCCACCGACCTTGAAGCCCCCTCGGGACAATTGGAAATCATGTATTTGGAGCTTTTGGCTGACGTAAAGCGCNNTTTAATCGTTTCTATCAGCCCGATTTGGATATCGAAAGCCTGGAAGCCATCCCCCATTTGGAATTAAGTACATCTAGCGAAATGCGTCTGCCCTTGAAGTGGATTGCTATTTTGTATGGGAAGGTGGAAGCCGATTTGGCGCTTACATCCGGTATTCACACGGCTCAAGATGTGGTAAAAGGAATCATGGCAGGCGCATCTGTCACCATGACCACATCTGCCTTGTTGCACCACGGACCCTATCATTTGGCAACCATGATAAGCGAACTGAATCGCTGGCTAGATGACCACGAGTACGATTCTGTCTCACAAATGCGCGGTTGTTTAAGCCACCGTGCCATTCCCAACCCCACTGCTTATGAACGGGGTAACTATATGCGGGTACTCGGGTCATACCACGTGTAGAAAAAAATACGGCGCACGGTAGAAATACTGTGCGCCGTGTATATTTAAAACGGAAAAAACTTTACTCAGCAAATAAATCGGTTTCGCGCAGGTGAGCAGGTGCGGGTGGGTATGCCCGCATGAACGATTCTACTTCTTGGCTTCTGCGAAAAACCCAACGAGCGGGACCCGTGCGCGGCGGGCTGGCTTGGCTGGCATGGCAAGCGGCGGCGGCCATTTTTGCTTGCAGTGGTGCGCCCCGGACATCTATTTTGGCGTGGAGTGGGTAGTTTACTTTGGCAAATTGCGTGATGTCAATATCCTTATTGCGTCCAAACTGTTTGGGGTTTTGCCCAAATAGCGGCATAATACGCGTGATCCAGCGTAACAAACGGCGGTCAAAGGTGCTGTAATACAACTTCTGTGCCGGGTTTGCCCATGTTTGTGCGCTTTGGAAGGCTTCTACCGTTGCTTTATGAATGGCAATGTGGTCTGGGTGCATATAACCGCCAATCGGGTCAAAAGTTACCACCACCTGTGGNNCTTGCCGAGCGACAACCGTCTGTGGGGCTTGTACCAGGCACTGCGGGTGTTGATTGTCTGGTGAGCCCGCCATGCCACTGTCGCGCCAGCCCAAAAAGTGTACACCTGTCAATTGCAAATGTCCGGCGGCGGCAAGCAACTCGGCTGTGCGCAAACTGGCAATATCTGGGTGCTTGCCCAAATGCTCTGCGCTTACGGTTCCCGCTTCGCCGCGCGTGGCACAAGCATAGTGAACATTCACGCCGAGTTGGGCGTATTTTGCCAGTGTGCCGCCGGGACCAAAACTTTCATCATCGGGATGGGCAAAAACAAACAGCAAGGATTTCTCGCCGTATGGGGGTTTTAATAAATGGGTGGTAATTTCTGTCATGTTGGATTCAGTATCACAAAATTTCGAGAACAGGATTATTTCACATACCAGGCAAAATGGGAAGAGAAAAGCGAATTAAGGAAATTAAGAAAATTAACAACTACTCAGGCATAGTGAAACAAACAATTGTGTAGGGTTGCCCCAACTGGTGGGAAACCGCCTAAAAATAGCACCTATCCAAATTCAGCGTAATCTCTCAACCCGAAAATCCGTGTTACGGACAGAGAAGCTTTACCGACACGCTCCTGATTCGGTACATGGATTGGACGGAACGCAGTTCAGAAAAGTGGGTTATAATCATGCAATGTTTAAGCAATCGCTTGAACGATGAAACTCCGCCTAGTCTATCGGTGACCCCCGCAAAATGGGATGCACGCTGGGCATGGGTCAGAATTGCATTTACTTCCTAAGAGTATGTCCGTGTCGAATATAACGGTGCAACTTTCACCCGTGTCCAATATCGATAGCGTATGGCTTTCTCACCGACCGACCATCATGCTCAGAAAATTGTTCCCGAGCCAAGTGGACACCCGCTTGGCGATTATTTTATTAATTGTTTTTGTCAATATCGTGGGGGCAGGCATGGCGTTACCCATCCTGCCGCTTTTTGCCGAGCAAGAATTTGCCCTTTCGGCGCAGTGGATTACCATTCTTTCCGCCTCCTTTTTTGCCGCACAATTTATTGCAGGTCCTTGGCTTGGGCAACTCTCTGACCGCTATGGGCGCATCCCGGTATTGGTGGCAAGCCAGCTAGGAACTGTAGTGAGTTTTATGATGCTGGGTGCCGCACCGAACATCGCTTGGCTGTTCGCCGCCCGGGTACTCGATGGCATCACGGGTGGTAACATCATCGTCGCCCAAGCCTATGTGACCGATATCACCCCTGCCCAAAAACGTACCCAGTCATTGGGCTTGGTTTTTTCCACCTTTGGGCTAGGCTTTATCTTTGGACCGACACTCGGCGGTCTGCTGGGCGCTTGGCTAGGGGCGCGTGCGCCGTTTTACGTGGCGGCGGGCATCTCGCTGATTCCCGCTATCCTGACTGGGTGGTTCTTGCCAGAAACGATCACTGCAGAAAAGCGCCAACAAGCTGTCAACCAACCCCGCCCGAAGTTGTCTGTTTCTCAAATTTTGAAAAACCAGTCACTATTATTGGTACTATTAATGACCATCGGCGCACAGTTTGCGCTTGGCATCCTGCAATCTACCTTCTCACTTTACGGTAAGGCTGTGCTCTTCGCTGGGCAATCGCCAGAGCGGGTACGCTTGGGAGTAGGACTGCTCTTGGGCGTGGTGGGCTTTGGACAGTTTTTGACGCAGGTGGCAATCTTACGCCCCATGTTGCGGCGTTTTGGAGATGCTGGCACGGCGGTTGTGGGGATTGTGGTGCGTGTGATAGGGTTGGTGCTGATTGCATTGGCAAGTGAACCCATGTTGGCGGCACTTTCCAGCCTATTCTTTGCCGCTGGGCAGGGTTTGATGATGCCACCCTTACAAAGCTTGGCAACTCGCACCGTTCCCGATAACCAGCGCGGGGCAGTGCTGGGTGCTTCGCAATCGGCGGTGAGCCTTTCCACCATTTTTAGCCAAGCCATTGCCGGTTCTATCTTTGCCGCATCGGTACATTTGCCGTATTGGCTGGGCGCATTGATAACCGCCTGTATGCTCCTACCCGCCATGGCACTGCTACGCAAATTCCCACAACAACCGTTTCCCAAGCATTAGCCCGAACACCCACCCCTATTTCAAATAGGTTTTCATCCCCCTTACTATGCCAACTCCAGCCAACAAAACCCAACTCATTAATGCAATTGCCGACCTANNCTCGCCAAACTCACTCCTGAGCAATTAACTGCCCACCCGATCCCCGGTGAGTGGTCAATTGCCCAAAACGTGCATCACCTGTGCGATTCGCACATGAACAGTTATGTGCGTTGTAAGCTGATTTTGACCGAGCAGAACCCGCCCCTAAAGCCGTATGACCAAGATGCGTGGGCAGAATTAAGTGATAGTACGTCCAGCGATTTGGGTAGCTCGCTCATTTTGTTGCGTGGCTTGCACAATCGCTGGGTAGAATTTTGGCTGAACCTGCCAGAATCTGCCTGGGAGCGCACGGGCATTCACCCGGAACATGGGCAGGTCAATTTGGCGCAGATTTTGCAATCGTATGTGCAACACGGTTTGGGACACATTGAACAAATGCAACGCAATGTAGATGCAATGTGACGATGGGAAAGGTAGGGATTGGGGTAGCGAGTGAAACACACGTTTGGCAGGGGGACTTGGCACTCGCTCCTGAGCCGCCAACCCTGCT
>DKKK01000095.1 GCA_002455215.1 Anaerolineales bacterium UBA6668
GGCAGAGCGTACTGTGCAATTTGCCCAGCCGTTGCGCCCCCTATTGCCCAGCATTGGGCAGATGCCCTTGCCCCCGTATATCCACACCCGATTGCAGGACACCAGCCGTTACCAAACGGTTTATGCCCAGTATGACGGTTCAGCCGCCGCTCCAACCGCCGGATTGCACTTCACCCCTGAAGTTTTGGCGCAATTGCAAACGCAAGGGGTACAAATTGGCTATGTGACTCTGCATGTCGGGCTGGACACCTTTGCACCGGTTACGGTGGATGATGTCAGCCAGCACACCATGCACAGCGAGTGGTGCGAACTTCCACCGGAAACTGCTGTGCTGATAAACCAGACGCGGCAAGCAGGGGGACGGGTGGTGGCTGTGGGGACTACCCGCGTGCGCACGTTGGAAAGTGCGGCATTGGCGTGTGAGCTAACGTCAACCAGCGCCATGCAAACTTACATTGGCGATACACGACTTTTCATTACCCCAGGCTTTCGTTGGCGGGTGGTGAATGCCATGCTCACTAATTTTCACTTGCCCAAATCTACCTTACTGATGTTGGTCAGCGCTTTTTGCGAACCCAACGGCAAGGAAAAGATCTTAACCGCCTATCGCCAAGCGATTTTGGCACAATATCGTTTTTTTAGCTTTGGCGATTGTATGTTGATATATGATTAGCAAATGGTGAAATAATGGTAATAGGATAATATATTATTTGTATTTAGTTAGATAAAGCGGTATAATATAGTTACCGTACTTCGAAATTGCGCTTTTCGCTGGCGGTAGGTAAAGCGAAATCCGCTGGAAAATAAATTGTATGTTGGCAGAAACTTTTCAAAATCAGGTTCTAAACCATTTAACAGATGCGATATGGGTATTCTCTACAAGTGGAGAACTCGTGTTTGCCAATTTACAAGCACAGGAGCGTTTTGCCATTCATGAGTCTCAATTTGGAGAAATCTGGAATTTTCAACAATTGACCCAGCGCCTGGGAATCAAAAAAACTCAGGTTGAGCCATCTTGGCTGAATTTGCCGGAGATGCCATTCACTTGGGATGGTTTTGTTAAACCCAATTCGTATTTTCAAATCACCTTTCGCAAATTTAATGAGCAGATCTTGGTCGAAGTCCGTGATGCTTCGGGACAGCGTGAACGTGAAAAAATGCGTTCAGATGCCATTAATATGCTGGTGCATGATTTACGTAGCCCGCTCACGGGTATCATCGGCGGATTACGTCTGGTGTCAGACTTGCTCCCGGACAAAGATGAAGTGATCGCTCGCTCTTTGTATGTCGCCGACCGTTCTGCCCACCGAATTTTAAATTTGGTTGAATCGATTTTGGATGTCGCCAAGTTGGAAAACCCCAATTATGAACTAAACCTGACTGAAGAAGTATTAGGCACGCTCCTTCAGCGAGTTTTGGAACATTTCCACCCGGTCATAAAAGAGCAAAAAATTAAAATCAATTTGGAAATGCCCGCGCAATTACCTATGGTGCAGATAGATGCTGAACTTGTGGAGCGTGTGTTGATTAATTTGATTGACAATGCAATTAAGTTTTCGCCTGTGAATGGTAGAGTGTGGGTGCGGGCGAGTGTGACGGCAGATCAGGAATGGGTGCAGGTGGAAGTTGCCGATGAAGGCAGTGGTGTCCCACCTGAGGACGAAGCCACAATTTTTGACCGTTTTCGCCAGGGGCATAGCCAAGCCAAGTCACGCAAAAAGGGTACGGGCTTGGGGCTGACTTTCTCGCGCTTGGCAATTGAAGCGCATGGCGGCAAAATCTGGTACGAGCCACAGCCTGTCAAGGGCAGTATTTTTCGCTGTACGTTACCAGCCGTAGTGTTCTGATGCGCCAGGCTATCATC
Organism: Anaerolineales bacterium UBA6668; assembly: GCA_002455215.1. GTDB lineage: Bacteria > Chloroflexota > Anaerolineae > Anaerolineales > UBA6668 > UBA6668. The sequence continues at coordinate 1,865 of DKKK01000095.1, forward strand.
TTCGACACACAGGGCATAACCCTACCCAAGCGAGCCTTGTTAGCTCCATCCCCCTAAAAAAAGCCATTCTTGCAGTAGCAATCTTCGACACGGATGGAAATTTCGTTTTTTTTTCCTTAAGAAAAAATAAGTGCAACTCTGACCTGTGTCGAAGATACACTTCTCATTATACAATTAGGAGATACTCGGTTGATTTATGCTTTCTGTCATGCCGGGCGTTTACCCACCATTACACGTTTATATTCTGCTGAAGGAATTTTGCCATGCCTACCCCACCCGAACATTCTACACCCGAAAAAGGTCCGTTTTTACGCCAAGTGAACCCCGGACAGCGGGTAACGGGCTATTATCGCGTACGTGATAAGCAATTGGAACCTTTCCGCGATGCCACCCGTGGGCGTTTTCTAACGGTGGTGCTAAGTGACAAAAGTGGAGAGATGTTGGCGCGGGTATGGGAAAATGCTGAAAATCTAGCAGAAAAATTTGACGTGGGGGATGTAGTTAAGGTCATTGCGGATGTCGAACTTTATCAGAACCGCCCGCAAATGGTCATTCAGCGTCTACGCGAAGCGCAAGCCAACGAGTACCGTGTGGATGATTTTGTGCGCACTGCCGCTCGTCCAATTGCAGAGATGGTGCAAGACCTGCAAAGCCAGCTAGACAATGTGGAAAATCCCTTTCTAGCACAATTGCTCAACTATTTTTTTTCCGACTCACAGTTGTTGTCTGCTTATGCCCATGCGCCTGCCGCTCGCCAAGTTCACCATGCCTACATTGGCGGCTTGCTCGAACATGTATTGGAAATTAGCACCCTAGCGCAACCCCTCTTGCTACTTTACCCCGAAATTGACCGCGACCTGCTGTTGGCAGGCATTTTGCTTCACGATATTGGTAAACTGCAAGAGTTTCGCATTGAACCAACAATTGAGTACACCAACGAAGGCAAACTGCTGGGGCATGTGGTGCTTGGCTTGCAAATGGTACACTCGGCAATTCAAGAAATTCCTGACTTCCCGGACGAATTGCGTTTGCGGGTGGAGCACATGATTGCCAGCCATCACGGGCGTTACGAGTGGGGCTCGCCACGCCGCCCCAAGACATTGGAAGCAATGGCACTTCATCAGTTGGAAGATTTATCCGCACAAGTGAATCGCTTCCGTGACCGTTTGTTGGAACGCACGGACGCTAGCGGTGAGTGGACAGACTATGACCGTAGTTTGGGACGCGCGTTGTATTTGGGGGCGGATGACTCGCTTTCAATTGAAGAAAGCGGACAGTTGTCGTAAATGATGCCATTGCGAGAAAAATTGTTTCGATTGGGTGGACTGTGCTTGCTAGGGTGGGCAGTGTGGGNNCCTGCCAGCACCGCCGCTCACTGCCAGCCCACTACTGCCTAGCCCGACAGCCAGCCCGTCGCCTAGCCAAACACCATCTCCCACGCTAGCTCCCACTGCTACGGCGACTCTTCTGCCTAGCCCCACACCACTGGCTTTTTCAACAGATACTTTCTTTGCGGAGAATCGCACTTTTTCTGCAAAAATTCCGCAAGGCTGGCTGGTTCAACCGTTGGTGAACGGGGTGCGCATGGAAGCGCCGGATGGTTTGACTTGGTTGCAAGCGAGTGTGCTAAATACGGCATTGCCATTGACCCATACCCAAGCCACCACCTGCGTCAGTGATTGGCTGAGTTATGATGTGCCGGGGGGCAAATTTGAGCAGGCGTGGCACTTGGCTAAGGCAGGTGAACAGGCTTGGTGGACGGTGGGGCAGGTAGACGGAATGCAGGTGTACGCTGTTTTTCAAAAGGCAGGTGCAAGTTTGGTGCGGATAGATTGGGTACAGCCCGACTGGGTACAGTCGCACGGAGGGGAAGCAGTATTGCCGGAACTTTTGCAAAAACGCGATTGGGTAAGTGTTTCGCCCGAAATTATTGCCTACCAGCCCGCTTATGCTCTGACGTACACCTATCAGCGTTTTGGGGCAGAATTTGCAGTGCCAATTTGCTGGCAAAAGGTAGAAAATGCCCACCTGACACAATTTCGCTCTCCCGACAACCAAATGGTGCTTGTATGGTATCAAGACTCACTGACCGATGCCCGTTTGGCGGAACAAACACCCTTGCTAGAATTTACCATTGAGCGAGTCCGAACATTTTTGCCTGCCGAGCCGGAAATCAATGACCCGCGCCGCCTGATGCCGGACGGGAGCGAGCGTATGAATTTTGTGCTAACAGAAGAAGAAATTTCTGGCGAGATTTACTACCAATATGAGCCGAGCAATTACACCATCTTTGGCGCTTTTTGGAAGGATGCCATATATTCTGCCTATTTGCCGATTTATTCCCAAGTGGTTTTGTCATTTCGAGATATTAAGTAAGCGGGATGTCCGAGCGGGCTTGCTGGCTGGAAACCTGCTTCGAAAGTGTTTTGGTTTTTTGGGTGCGGTTCAAAGTTTCG
>DKKK01000146.1 GCA_002455215.1 Anaerolineales bacterium UBA6668
ATGACAAAACCGTTGCTTGGCAATGAAGCGTTGCATTCTAGTCAAAAAAGCAAAAACCCGCAATCTGTGACCGTGCTAAATATCATTCACAATTAAATCCCCCCTTCCCGCTTGGTACACTTCCTGCAATTCTACCGCATCACAATTGAATAAGCATTGTCGCTGAACACTTGGCACAAATCTTGCAACCTTGATATTTACTGTCGAGTTATTTTGTTATATAATAAAAAAGGTTCAAATTATGTTTATTCATACCGGAAATTCAACCCGCCAATATCCTGCGGCAAACCTAACGCTAACCATGAGCCTGCTTGAGCTTGCTGGTAGTGATTTGGAAGCCGCAATCCGCGAAGAGTTGGACAAAAACCCTGCCCTAGAATTGGTAGATGAAATGCGTTGCCCTACTTGCAAACGCTTGGTAAAACAACTCCCCTGCAATTTCTGTCTGCAAAAACATACCGGCGATGAAGCTTTTGTCTTTGTCTCCCCCCGTTCTTTAAACTACACCCAAACATCGTTGGATGATATGGATGAAGACAACGAAGACGGCGATTTTCGTGCCTATTTTGAACCGCCCAAACTGAGTGAACTGATTTTCAAGCAAATCGGACCGTTTCTTTCCCCCCACGAAATGGAAATAGCCGAAGAAATTCTGGGGCGCTTGACCGAAGAAGGTTTTTTGGAAGATAGCATTAGCGAAATTGCCCAGCATTTGCGCGTCTCACCCACCATCGTTGAAAAAGTACTGCACGCTATCCAACGCTGTGAACCGGTGGGAGTCGCTAGCCGCAACGCCATTGAGAGCATGAATATCCAGCTAGCAGAATTGGCAAAAGAAGGGAAAGACCAGCCCATTGCCCGCGCCATTTTGAACCAACATCTCGACAAACTAGGTAGAAAAGATTTTGCTGGCTTGGCAAGGGAATTACGCACTACTGAGCGTGAAATTCGCGGGGCGTTCGAATTTATCAAGGAAAATCTAAACCCCATCCCAGCTAACGGCGTCAGCGAAAGTAGCGCCAAGATCCAACGCTTCACCCAAGCCGATGTCATCATCCGGCGCAACCAACACTATAACCAAGCGCCCCTAACAGTCGAAATTATGGGGTCGGTGCGGGGTTATTTGCGTGTGCAACCGGAAATCAAAGATGCAGTTGAACAAATCGAAGATAACCGTCAACGTGAAAAGTGGGAAGAACAAGTTTCCCGCGCCAACCTGTTTGCCAAATGTGTTTCCCAGCGCGACAATGCCATGCTGATGATTGTCAAGGCAATTGTCCGCCACCAAGAAGAATTTATCTTGCAAGGCAATGCCTGTGCCAAAAAGTTGACCCGTGCCCAATTGGCAAAAGAATTAAGTTTACACGAGTCCACCATCTCGCGCACGGTTGCCAACAAACTGGTACAAATGCCGGATAATCGCCTTGTACCCATGTCACAATTTTTTGACCGCTCATTGGTGGAACGCGATGCGGTTTTTCAAATCATCCGCCAAGAGCAATCGCCACTGTCAGACGAGCAAATTGCACTGCAATTACAAAAGGATTACAACCTATCAGTAGCACGCCGCACGGTGGCAAAGTATCGCACGATGCTCGGCATTTTGCCCGCATCCTTACGCCAAAAAGCGACCGGTCACTTGCCCACTCCTTAGCCATCTCATGCAAACTTTCAATAAAGTTAGCCAATTCTTTCCCAAGCTATCGGGACAACCCAGCGAACAATCGCAGATTCAGCGCCTGCTCGTTAATCACATCAATCAAGGCATGGTCGTTACCAATTGGGAAACCTCCATCCAAAACTTGAATCGCCAAGCAGGTATCTTACTTGGGATGACAGTGGATGATTTACAAGGGAAACTGCTCAGTGATTTGGTAGCAGATGCCGGTTCGCATGCGCTTTTAACGAACCGCCTGCGCCACTTAAGCGAAGGGGAGAGACTGCGCGAGTTTGTCCTGCCATTGCAGGGAGCAAACCAACTTAGCCCGTGGGATTGTCAGGTCAGTTTGGTTTTTATGGAAAAAGACAAATTCTTGTGGTTGCTGAGCAAAAAAAGCACCACCCTAGAAAAGCAAACCATTGACGCGAACTTGGTTTTGAAAAGGCTGATTCGTTTGGTGCAAGAGCCGGATGGCAACGCCATCCAATCGCTTGCCAGCCATTGTTCGGCATATCTGGGCACGCCCTACTGTTACATCTACCTAGAAAGCGGCGATTCTTACAGCCTGACCAGTGTCTCCGGCGCTATGCAAAACCTACCGCCCAATTTCTTTCGTACAGACGAAATTGCCATGAAGCCGCAGGTTTACCAAGCCGGAGAAAACACCATTGAGAATGAGTTGGGTTTACTGGTAAGAGAAGAACGCTGGAAATGTGCGATTAGCCAGCCCTTGAATGGAGTCAACGGTTACCACGGCATTGTCATTGTCGGCTACGAGAAATTGACCAATGCCCTATCTTGGCATCTTGAGCAGGTGGAAATTCTTTCATACGTAATCCCTGCAATTTTTTCCACCAAAGAATTAGCAACCCGCTCTGATAATTTTGAAAGCAATGCCAAAACTTATCGCGATATCATTGACTCGGTTCTGCAAAACAGTTTTGATGGGGTGCTTTTGGTCAACTCTGAGATGCACATTTTGGACGCCAATTCGGTTGCTTGTGAATTATTTGGCTATGAAGTTGCCCACCTAAACCGTTTAACGCTAGACCGCTTGCTCTACAACCCTAGCATTGATTTCCAGCCAATTTTTACCAAAATCCTGGCACTGGAAACCTTTCGGATGAATGCGCCGGTTGAGTGTTTCCGGCGTGACGGCACAACGATTACCGTTGAACTACGCTCCATCCCATACCGCACTTATGATGGGGTATCCAACCACCGCATCCTATTTGTACGTGATTTGACCGAGCAACATGAGTTAGAAGAAGCGACTCGCAAGATGCGGGTACGAGCCATTGCTGGGGAAAATATTGGGAATACAGTTCATCAATTACGCAATATTTTAAACGATATTTCAGTTGCCAATAGCCTGTTGGTAGATTCGCTAGATGAGCCGGATACGGTTGACCGACTTTGCCAGCAAATCAGCGACCATATCTTACGCGGGGAGAACTACATAGCCAACCAACTCTCGCTCGTTAAAGAAGGCTCGCTCAAACACCAGCCCACCGATATCAAGGAAAATCTTACCGCATTGGTGGAGCGTTGTCGCAAAAAATTTAGTAAGAAAAACATATCCATTGTCACCAGCCGTTTTGAAGAGATGGGCATGCTTGATTTGGATTGGGGACAAATGGAGCAAGCCATTGAAAATATCCTGAACAATGCCGCCCAAGCCTATAATGGGAAAAGCGGCATCGTTTATGTAAATCTATCTCACCCCAAAGAAACCGCTTACCGGGGACGCGTGGTGGATATCACCATCTCGGATGAAGCCTTTGGGGTGATAGACGAAATGAAAGACCGACTCGGCACTGCCTTTCAAACTGCTAAAAAAGGCGGAACTGGCATCGGCTTAAGCCAAGCCTCCCAAATTATCCAAATGCATGGTGGTATCCTAAAAAACCAACCTTACGATGAAGTCGGCACTATTTTTGTCATCCGCTTGCCCAGAAATTTAAAAGACCCTGTGCTGTTGCGCGAAAGTTTGCAATAAACCTAAATTGATTCCACTCTACTTAACATTATGCCAGCGATTTTGATTGTCGAAGACGAAGACGATACGCGAGAAAATCTACAAAAACTATTGATGAAACAAGGTTACGAAGCCCAAGGAGCGCCAGACCTAAACACAGCCCGCCAAATCTTAAACAAAGGACAAGCCGATATTGTCATCCTGGATGTGGATTTGGGTGGGGAAAGCGGAATTGAATTGCTGAAAGAGATAAAACTGAATTCCCCTGATGTCCCGGTCATTATGAATACGGGCAACACCGATGTGATGATTGCGGTACAAGCCATGCGACTCGGTGCGCGTGATTACATCCAAAAACCCCTTGACCGGACACGTTTTCTCACAGTTCTGGAAAGAGCCGTACAAGATGTAAAACAACGCCGGGAAATCGAGCGAATGCGTAGTCATACGGGCACGCTATCCAGCCAATATGTGATGGGCGATTCGGCGGCAATGAAGAGTGTCTTACAATTGGTGGAGCGAGCGGCTAACTTAGAAGTACCCGTCCTTTTGACAGGCGAATCCGGAACCGGCAAAGAAATTTTTGCCAACCTGATCCATCAAAAAAGTAAACGCAAGAAAGGGCAATTTGTGGCAGTTAACTGCGGTGCGCTTTCGGAAACCCTACTAGAAACCACCTTATTTGGGCACGAATCCGGCGCGTTCACCAGCGCACTCAAACGCAAAATCGGCTACATTGAACACGCCGACCAAGGTACACTCTTCTTAGATGAAATTTCAGCTATCAAAGAAGAAGCATCGCGGCGTTTGTTGCGTGTGCTGGAAACAAAGTCTTTTGAACGAGTCGGCGGGGAAACGAATACCATTAAGGTGGATTTTCGCCTAATAGCCGCCAGCAACCGCGACCTGTTCAGCATGGTCAATGCCGGTCAATTCCGCGAAGATATGCTGTGGCGCTTACGCAATGGCATTGAGATCCGCCTGCCTAGTTTGCGCGAACGCCCGGAAGATATCCCTGTATTTGTGTACTATTTCCTAAACAAGATTTTCATGGAAACAGGCTACAAAGTGCATGAAGTACACGAACTTGCAATGGAAGCAATGCAAGACTACCCGTGGTACGGTAATTTGCGCGAACTACACGCCGCATTAATGCAAGCCAGTTTTCAAGTGACCGACGGGGTGCTAGAATACGCGCATTTGCCACAAAACGTCCGCGAGAACAAGCCGAATCAGGCACGCTTCTTGCACCAACTATAAGCAACCTTGCCTTTTTGTGTTCGGGACGGTTCAGAATTTCGCTTTTTCCTTAAGAAAAAACGACTTCATCCGAGACGAATATCAGTTTTGGCAACAATTCTTACGGTTATCACCCGCTCAATCTTTAATACCGAGGTTGCTTTCATGTCCGCTTTTGATGTAAACACTGTTCGTATCTCTATCGCTGTCGCCTTTGCCACATTTGGCAGTTTGTTTCTGCTCGTTGGGCTGTGGAAAGTGGCTGGCTACCAAGAAGTCAAACAACTCAAACGACTTGCCGCACATGCCCAACGCGCAAGCCAACGCAAAGATCTGCTCAGTGATGCCAATCTACTCACTCAATCTGCGTCTAGCTTGGCAGATGCAATAGACCGCTTGGTACGCAACTCTTCTACCGGTGCAGGCGCATTCCTGATTTTGGTGGGAACTTGCATGCTCACCGGTGCAATTTTTATCTTACCTGCTTAGGCATTTGCCTAATTCCATGACCAAACCTAACATCTGGATTGACCTAAACAAACGCCTTTCCCCCGACTTAGCTCAGCAAGTGTATCGGCGGCTCTTGCTAGCAGAGCCACTCACGGAGCTATGGGGGCAATTGCCAACGCTCTGGCAGAAGACAATCGCAGACCCTTCTGCTGAACAATTGGATTTTTGGCGACCGGGCAAACTGGTCGCTTTGGCGTTTAATCAGCAATACCCGTTATTTGGCGGCGATGTTGTGGCTTGGGTTAAACAGCTAGCTGGCGCACTTTCGGAACAGCAATCCATACAAGCCAATTTACTTGCCGCCATCTCTAGCGAGCCCCAGCACCAGGCAGAGTTTGTCCCGCTGTTGCCTTTGCTAGCCGAAGCGCTCTGCCCAACAGCCAAAAACTCAGCTTTGGGTTGGCTTTTGGGCTATGCCTTTTTGACTCAGCCCTACACCAGTTCCCCACTCTTTGTCGAATTTGCCCGAAACAACCCTGCCGAATTGGCACGCATTTTGCTGGCAAACGAACCCCGCACCGCCTGGCAAGCTTGCCTAGCCCAATTACCAACCACCCAACGAGTGAGCGATTTACCCCAATTGGCTTTTGGTTTTGCTCAATTGGGTGAAGCGCAGTTTGCCCAACAAACGCTCTCCCCCTTGTCTTCCGCGCCACAGCCTGCCGGTAAAGATGGTTTTTTCTCTGCGTTTCGTCAATTGCACACTCAATTTCAGGCATATCTGGGCGACAAATTGACAACTTCAATGCTGTCGCCAAACAACCCGCACCTGAGCGAACTATCCCATAGCATTCAACAACTTCAATTACATTTGCACAATGAGTCGTTGCTGTTGGCATGGCGCAATTCGCAGGCGGAAATCATGCATGCTTTGTTGGAGGAGCACAGCGCCCTACTCTCAGCCGAGCAGAGTGCTTGTTACCACGCTTGGGCATTGGCAAAGAAGGGCGATTGGGAGGGTGCGTTTCGCATGGGCGAACAAGCTCAACCGCAGTTGCCAGAAGAAGCATTGATTTTGGCACAGGCATTTTGGCTGATGGGTAAGCCCAACCCACACCGCACCCGCTTGGCACAGGCGGGAGAAGATTTATCCGAAAGCGCTGATATTCTAGCGTTGGCGGAATTGTCTTGCTTGCAGGGCAATCTGGCGCTGGCAGACCAACTGTGTGCCCGCTTGGTACACCGCCACGCCACTGATGCCAAAATACTTGCCCAAGTGGCAAACCTTTACGGTCAGCAAAATTCCTTCCAACGTGCCAACTCACTCTTTCTGCAGGCAAGCCAGTTGTCGCCCACTGACCGCGAGATTCAGTTACAATATGCCGAATTTCTGGCAAATCTACCTACCGGGCAGGAAGAAGCCCGCGCACTTTTGGAAAAATTGACGACTTTACCCACCAATAGTGTGGCGGAAAGCCTGCGACTGGCACAAGGCTTTTTGCAGATTGGGGAGCCAGCGTTTGCCGAGCAGTTGTTGACCGCGTGGAGTGGGCAAAAAGATGGGCTGACTGCCGACCAACAAGCGCAGGTTGCCTTGCGATTGGGGCAAGCCGCTCAAGCACAAGGACAAGCTAGCGATGCTTTAAAACATTTCCAGCGCTCTGGGCATTTGTTACCACAACAAAATGCCTGCTGGCTAGCGATTGCCGAGTTGTATTTGGCGCAAAATGATATCCCTTCTGCTATTACCAACCTAAAAGTGGGCATAAAGGCTTTTGAAGGTGGACAGCGTGCCGAGCAAACGCCTTTATTACTGTCCTATGCCAAATTAATGGAAAACAGTGGCGAGTTGGAAGAAGCTCGCACATGCTATGAAAAGGCTTATTTACTTGCGCCGAGTGATACCCGCAGTTTATTGCCATTGGCAAGCCTGGATGTTTTGCAGGGCAAGCCTGACCTAGCTTTGAAAAATCTCAATCATGCTTTGCAAATTGCCCCCAGTAATCCAATGTTGTGGCAAAGTTTGGGAAAAATTCAGGATAACTTAGGGCAGTCAAAGGAGGCATTGTTTGCCTTTCAGGAAGCCCTGAGCAGTACCCCCAGCCATGCAACCGCCGCACAGCAGAAGCTTGTGATGCAAGCGGGAAAAGCGGCGCTGAGCGCAGAGCGCTACGATTTGGCGGTGCAGTATCTGAGTCAAGCGGTGCAGTCCAACCGCACGGATGCCAGTTTGTTTGCCATGTTGGGAACAGCCTACCAACAGCTGACAAAATATCCACTAGCCAAAGATGCTTTCCAAGAAGCCTTGCGTCTCCAGCCAAACAATTTGGAATACCAAAAATCGTTGGGGATTTGTTTATACTACAATAACCAACCCCAGCCAGCCATTGCCGCCCTTGCAGACCAAGCCGAGCAAGACTTGGAAGATTTGGAATTGCATAGTGTGCTGGCACGTGCCTATGCTCAATGCAAATTATGGCGTGAAGCAGAGAAAAGCTTTGAAATTGCCTGTCGGCTGTCGCCCTTTGACCCTGTCTTGTGGCAAGAACGCTTGTATACGGCGCGACAATCGCACAATCCGCAGGCAATTATTGATACTTTATCATCTTTGGTGCAGATTTTCCCGGAAGATATGAGCTACCGCGTAGATTTAGCAAAAAATTATGCGGCTATTGGCAAATTGTACTTGGCTCGCACCACGCTTGAAGAAGCTCGTACGATTGACTCGAACCATTTGGGCGTGCTACTGGCGCTAGCCCAACTGCTGGAAAACAGTGGCAATGGCAACGAGGCTTTGGATGTGTTAAAAATTGCCAGTCAAAAAAATCCCCTGCACGGCAAGGTTTTGCTGGAATTGGCAAATCTGCAACAGAAGGAAGGACAAAAATTGCTGGCGGTGGAAACGTATAAGCAGGCTTTGGTGGCGGTTCAAAAACAAGCGGCGAAACGTTCCAAAACCGGCGGATTAATTTTGTCGAATCTTGACAATACGGAGCTTCGCCCGACCATTTTACGCCGCTTGGCGGAGTGCCTTTCGGAATTGGGGCAGAGTGACCGCGCCATTCAACTGTGGCAAAAAGCGCTAGAAGAAACGCCTGAAGATAGCCAATTAATGGAACAACTGGGGCAGGCATTTTTGCAAAAGAATCAAGCACAGTCTGCTTTAGACTTGCTTTTGCGTGCCACTACTTTAGCGCCAAATAATGTAAGCGCCTATCTCAATGCATCAAAAGCCGCACGCTTTTTGGGTAGGCAAGCTCAATCGCTCGATTTACTACGCACTGCCGCACGCATAGAACCCACCAACCCTGAACTCTTGCTAGCTCTGGGGCGGGCTTTTCTGACTACCGAACAACCCAAACAAGCGTTGGACATGCTCTCTCGTGCGAAAAATTTCTCATCCCAAGATGATACAATCCGCGCTTGGTATGCACGTGCATTGGCGACTAATGGCAAATTGGAAGAAGCCTTGCAAGAAATCGAAAACCTGCCGATTAATGACCCGCAAACCAGTTTGCCGATTGCCCAAGTCTATTTACTTTCGGGGAATCCGCACAAAGCACAGATGGTCTTGGTATCGGCGGGCGAACAGAGTAGTTTGGTGGACTTGCCTGAGCAAACGGAGCAGTTGTTACAAATCGTTGAATTTGAAAATTTGCTCAATAATGCCAAGCAACACCCCACCACCGCCGACCCACAAAGTTTGGCGCGGCGCGTGCGCAAAGTCTTGCACAATTGGGTGAGCCGCCTGCAAGGCACTGCGGATGTGTCTATGCTCCATGCCCGAATGCTTTTGCAATATGGTAACTTGAGCAAAGCATTGCCCAATTTGCAAGCCGCTTGTGAAAACTCAGATAACCCTTATCTTTCAGCAGTGTTGGCAAATGCACTTCTGCGTGAACGCGACCCAGAAAACGCCCGTAAATTTGCAAATTTGGCAGTGGAGAGTTTGCCCACTGACTTGTTTTGCCTGCTCACACTGGCACGCTGTGCCGGTGTTCAGCAAGATTGGAAATCTGCCAGTCAACACCTGCAACGCGCTTTGCAATGGGGGCATGTGCCACCCGCTGTGTACTACTTGATGGGAGAAAGTTTTGCCCATGAGCAGGAATGGGAAAAAGCCACTGCCGCTTTTGAAAAGGCTGTTCAAATATTGCCGCAACAGACTTTATGGCAGTTGGCACTGGGGAATGCTTTGGTTGCACAGCAACAAACTGAAAAAGCTTTGCCCATCTTGCAAAAAGCCGCTCAATTGGCGCAAGAGTTCCATTTAGATGTCTCCACACAAGCAGAATGTGCGGCGTGCCTTGCGTTAGCTTATCAAAAAGATGGCGATTCTGCGCAAGCGCTCAAGCAATATGAGCAGGCAATTCAGCTAAGCCCTGAAAACATGGAGTGGCGCTTGTTGGCAGGAGAACTGGCATTGCAGACTGGCAATACGGAGCAGGCAATTGGTCAGGTGAAGGTGGTGGCTCGCCAATCGCCACAGGATGTTCGTCCATTGGTGGTGCTGGCTAAATCCTATCTTCAACTTGGGGATACGCGCCAAGCAACTGAAGTTGCGGCAGAAGCGGTACGCAGAATGCCACGCTATGCCGAAGGGCTACTAACACTTGGGAAATGCCTACAGGTGGGACAGCAGTTTGAACGGGCGTTGGAAATTTACCGGCAAGCCGCTATCTATTTACCACATGACAACCGTGCTTGGCTAGCGCAAGCACAAATTCACCAGCAAATAGGAGACGCCAAACTTGCCCTGTTTTGTATAGATAAGGCGCTCTACATCACGCCGAATCACGCGAACTTATATAGCATTCAAGGAGAATTATTTGCCAGTGAAGAACGCTGGGAAGCCAGTTTACAAGCGTTTTATAAGGCGCGAGATTTAGAACCGTTGGTTTCTCATCATCATAAAAAACTGGCGGACGTGTGTCAGCTACGGGGGCATTTGGACCAGGCGGTAGTGCATTTGGGGCACGCTTTAGAGCTTGAAACCAAACCGGAAGGGAAAGCCAGTTTATTTGGCGAATTGGGTAAACTATTCAATGAGCGTCGCCAATATCAACGCGCCGCAAAAGCCTATCAATCTGCCGCAAAAATTAGCCAAGCGCAACCTGCCGAATACTGGTACATGGCAGGGGTTGCCTTACGCGATGAACAAGACTATAGTGGCGCGAAGGCAATGCTTAACGAAGCGCAAAAAGCGGACCCCTCTTTAGAAAAAGTACGAAAGGAATGGGTCACGGTTGAAGCAATGGCTTTGTATAGCGGGGAGTGAAGCTTATTACAGACGATACAGAAAGCAAACAGGGGGTCGAAAGACCCCCTGTTGCTTTTAGGAACCACAAGTGCTTAGCGCACGCGAATCCAACGTAGGGAATACATATAATCATTCAAAGTATAACTATAATTCCACCATACCTGGGTTGGGTTCTTTGATTTAACCACTACTTTATAAAGGTCATAATTGGCAAGATTAAATTCCCACCAGCAAAAGCCACCCTCAAAGTCCGGTATATAATGCCCTAAGCCTGTATAGGACGTTTTGGTGATAAGGCTTTTTGCCACGCCTGACTTGCAATTTGCAATGCCGCCAGAAACGCCAGCAATTCCACGCCCACCCCAAGCCGCGCCAACACTGCTAAAAAATACCGACATTGCCATCAAAACAGATAGCACACTAAAAATAATTTTGTTTTTCATAGTAGAAAACTCCCGTTAGAATAAGATAAGAAATTGAAACTATCACAGTTAGAAGCT
>DKKK01000092.1:0-2417 GCA_002455215.1 Anaerolineales bacterium UBA6668
AAAAAGCGTACTGAACAAGTCGCCATCCAAGCTCCCCACCCGCAAGCCGTTGCTAACTGCCGTCAAAAGCGCCGCATCACCAGCGACTCCCCGCAAGGCAAAAAGAGTGTCCACACCATAATTTTTTGCCGCCCTAGCAGAGCGCAACCCTTCATCGGGGTTGTTGTAATCATTTACCAGCAGTGGGTACACTTCACAAGCGCACGCTTGCAAAACGCCATGTTTGAAGCTGTTGGTATAAAGCGCCGCTTGCGGGTGATTGGGCGGAAGCAACAAGCCAACAATGCCCTTACTGCCCAGCCCAGCCAGGTAGCCCGCCACAAAAATTTGCATGTCGGTGCGCGTTTCCGCACCACCCAGCCACTGNNTAGCACCGTGGTAGCATACAACACAAAACGCACATTCGTGGCTTGTTTTGCACGCTCCAGTACAGTTGGGGCAAAGGCATCCCCAATCGCCACCACCAAAGTGGGGTTTTCCGCTATAGCTTGGGGTAAAGTTGCGGTGGGTTCGCCAACCAAGTGCTTAAACAAAATATTGTTTGAGTCCGCAAAATTCTGACTGGCTGTCAAAGCAAACGCATCCAACGAATCCGCTATACTACCATCTGTCAGGGTTAAAAGCGCTAATGTTTCGCTGGGTAATGGCGTGGGGGTTTCCGTAGGTGGAAGCGGGGTATCGGTGGGCAATGCCGGAGTGGGGCTTGCTGGCAGTGGTGTTTCTGTAGGTACAGTCGTAGCGGTTGGCGTGGGGGTCGGTGCAAGACCGGGCACACTGCAAGCCAATGCCAACAATGCCCATCCCAAACCGAGCATTGGCAACGTGTAAAATTTTTTGGTTAGTCGAACAAACATCTGTGAATTTCCTTATGATTAGCGAAAGGGTAAATTTTTATTTTCGGCACGCATGGAAATTTTGTAATGCCCTAAAAAAAGGCGCAATATATCCCGTGTCGAATCTACTAGCAGAAGGTTATTCCTGCCAGTCCCCGATTGTACCACTAGCTGTAACGCGCAAGCCTTGTGGATAATGATTCTTTAACCTTCTACCGTCCGATTTCACCCAACCAAGCGGAAATTCATCCACACACAACACCCCCCAGCCATGCGAGCCTTCAGGGGCTGGCAAATCGGAGCCGCGCAGATATTGGTGAATGGCATGATCCTGAAGGTCATAACGCACGAGTACTGGTGGGTTTTGGCTAGCACGCGCCAGCAAGTGGGCAGGGATCAGCCGGTCGTGGCGCAGTTCACCCAAGGGCAAGCCGGTCAACAGCGAGCGAATGCCGTGCAGATCCGGGATAGCGTCAGGGACTGCCATCACAAAATTGCCCCACTGAGCGATTGCATACTCGCTGGGCAAGTTCAACCCACTATCCGCTAGGAAATTTTGCCAAATTCTTTGGGCGGCTTTGCTGGCAGGGCGCAAACTCTCCCACTCCGGCGCAGAGCTTTCCCCTTCTGCACGTTGAAACAGCGCAATGAAATGCCCCTCCCCATGAAAGCGATGGGGGTACAGCCGCACGGTGTAAGCCAATTCGGGAATGGTATATTCGCCGCCCCACGCCGGGTTGCCGGGGACAGCTTGGGCTGGCGCCGCTGGCAAGTCAAAAATATTCACCAGTGAAAAATGCGGGTGGTCATGCAGAAATTGTGCTATCACCTGTTCATTTTCTTCGGGCGAGAAAGTGCAGGTGCTGTAACAGAGCCGACCGCCAGGTTTTACCAGTTGCGCCGCCTGCGGCAGTAACTCGCCTTGCCTTTCGGCGCACATACGCACCAAATCTTCACTCCAAGCGATTTCCCCATGTTTGCGAAACATCCCTTCCCCAGAGCATGGCGCATCCAACAACACTTTGTCAAAACATGCACCCCAGCGATTGGCAAGTTCCTTAATTTTGCAATTAATGACGATGGCATTGGGTACAGCCATGCGCTCAATGTTTTGCATCAGCTTAAAGACGCGTTTGACGTGATAGTCATTGGTAACTAACAAACCAGAACCTTGCAAACGAGCGGCGATATGGGTACTTTTGCCGCCTGGAGCGGCGGCTAGGTCAATCACGCGGTCACCGGGCTGGGGGTCAAGAATGGGCACTACACACTGTGCGGCAGGTTCTTGCGAATAATAAACACCTGCTTGGTAATAGTGGTGACTGCCAATGCCTTTGATATCACGGGCGTAGAAGCCCTCGGGACAGTGCTTGCCCACGGGTTGTAGCTCAAACGGCAAGCGGGCTTGTAGCTCGGTGGGGGAAATTTTGCTGGTGTTTGTGCGTAACCCGCGGTAAGGCGATTGGTTAAATTCTGCTGAAAATGCAGGGTATTCCGCTTGCAGAAGACGGTGCATTTTTTCTAAGAATGCTGTGGGTGGCATAATACAATATTACTGAAAAAAGTTCTGTACTGAGCACGGTT
>DKKK01000092.1:2453-9429 GCA_002455215.1 Anaerolineales bacterium UBA6668
ACAGGAGTTTTTTCTTAAGGAAATAGGGCGCACATTCCATCCGTGTCAAATATAGATGACATGCGCAAAGGTTACTTGAAGAAAAGCAATTGAATGGATCACTCGCTAGTCAATTGTTTCACCTATATTGTATCTTGAAAAAATGGTTTTGGGGTGAAGATATTCCACAAAAAGCGCACATTTGTTCTTGACATTTTGGCGAGTTCGGGTTAAACTATACCCAATCGCAGTGGGTAACCGTTCATCTCAAATTCTAGCTCCCCACTGAAAGGAGAAATATCTATGTACAACCAAATCATCATCGCAGGCAATTTGGGAAAAGACCCAGAACTACGCTACACCCCTACCGGTCAAGCTGTAGTGAACTTAAATGTTGCAACCAACGAAATTTTTACTGACGCCAGTGGGCAACGCCAAGAACGCACCATTTGGTGGCGTGTAGCAGTTTGGGGAAAACAAGCTGAAATTGTCAATCAATACCTGACACGCGGACAAAAAGTGCTTGTTGAAGGACGCATGAATGCGGATCCACAGACCGGTGGACCGCGCATCTATACCAAGCAAGATGGTACAGCTGGGGCAAGCTTTGAAGTGACTGCCCAAACCATCCGCTTCCTGAGCGCCAAGGGCGAAGGGAGTTCGGCGGGCGGGCACGGTGGTGTGAGCGATTTCGAGTCTCCACCCCCATCTTCCCTAGACGACATTCCGTTCTAACCATCACACACCCGCTGGGTAGGCTTTTCGCTCGGCGGATTACTTTCATAGAGTTGTATTTGACACGGCTGAGAACTGCACTTTCTCCCTTAGGCAAAAAAGCGCAAGTTGCTGTTCGGCACCTATGCCAAACATGACCCGTGTCGAAAGTTGATGATTTCATCAATCTTACTGGTCACTATCAGGACGGTTTTTACAACTGTCCTGATTTTTTGTTTCACATGACCCAGAGCAAAGCCAGGTGTCCATCCTTATATTCGACACAGATGGAAACTGCGATTTCTCCCTGTGTGCATACGGGAAGCAGTCGCTCGTCAAGCACATCTCCAGCAATTTTTCACTGTTAACAGGAAACATATACTCAACTTGTTACAATAAGTAGATACATTTGGCACATTGAAAATGACGAAATTCTGAATCATGCCGAATATGCCTAAAATTTGAATGTTTTGTTCACAAATGGAGTACAAAATGTCTGAAGAAAACCCAACCAATCGCCCAGCGCCAGCCCCTACCCCAGCCCCTGCCCAACCCGCTGTGAAGATTGAACTGTCGAAAGATTTGCCCGTCACCTATGCGAATATGGCGGTTGTCACGCATACGGCAAGCGAGATTGTGATTGACCTTGCTCAATTGATGCCCAATGTCCCAGTTGCAAAAGTGGGGGCACGCGTTGTGATGACGCCGATGAATGCCAAACTGTTGATGCGAGTATTGATTGAAAATCTAGGCAAGTTTGAAGCCATGAATGGTGAGATCCGCATGCCACCCGGCTACTCCGGCTTGGCAGACCAGCTTTTTCGCCCGCACCACCCACCGAAGAATGACCCTGGCACCGGAAACAACTAACTTTGCTCTCCGCCATCGGTTAAATTACGCTCTTTCCATTAAGAAGTCCTTTATATAGACCTTGCACTGCCAGTAGACACGTCAGAATAAAGACGCGTCTTCATTCTGACGTGTCTTTACTGTCTCATCCCCACATTTTCCCTTGTCTCAAGCAAACTACCCACCCCAACCCACCCCAGCCGACCCATTCGCCCATGAACTCTCAAGCGTGGGCAACTGGCTTCGCGCAGATTTGGAAGCCAAGCACCAACTCCGTGAGCGTGCTTTGAGCTATTCGCGTACCCTGATTCGCCAGTGCGCCGAAAGTATTCGCGCCACACATCGTGCCGAGTATGCCGAAGCTCGCCAGCGACTCGCCGAAGCCCAACACACTGCACAGACTTTGCAGGAAACCGCACAGGGGCACGCTGATTTGTTTGCCAGTGGTTACACACAAGACGCGCTGAAAGAGTGGGTAGAAGCGAATTTGGTGTTTACCTTGTTGCAAAACCTACCCACCCCAACCCCAACTGACCTAGTGGTAGAAACTGCCACTTACTTAAACGGCTTGGCAGAAGCGGCAACCGAACTGCGGCGGCGCATTTTGGACATTTTACGGCATGGACACAGCACCGAAGCAGAACGTTTGTTGGGGGTGATGGATGAGATCTACAGTTTATTGGTCACAATGGATTTTCCAGATGCGCTTACCAATGGGTTGCGCCGCCAAACTGACATTGTACGGGGCGTATTGGAGCGTACGCGCGGAGATTTAACCACCAGTTTGCGTCAAGAACAACTCGAAAAAGCTTTACAAGAATTTAACCGAAAAATTGAATGAGACCCGAAAATCAGTCCCGTAGCGGCAAGCCAAAACGTATCATCTATGCCAGTGAACTAACCAGTTGGGATTTTTGTCAACGCTCGTGGTGGTACTCGGTAGTAGAGAAACACACTTCGGTCAATCAGCCCGAACTTCAACGGGGTGAATCTGCACACCGTGCCACTGGCAAATTATTGGCGGGCGCGAGTTGGGCGCAATTTTTCGCCATCGTTTTTGGCATTTTCGCACTTACCGCACTGATTTTGTGGTTTTTGTGGCAGTAATGGACAACTTTTTTTTACTTCTTGGTGTAATTGTTCTGGCAGGTGTTGCGCTCTTGCTTTGGTTACGCTCCAACAGCCTGCGTGAGCAAGCAGATTTGCCTGCAGGTAAGGTTATCTATTCTGATTTAAGGTTTTCAGATCGGGCAAAGCTCCTGGTGTCAGAAAAGTATGGCATCGCGGGAAAACCCGATATGTTGGTGAAGGAAGAAGCGCAAATGATTCCGGTCGAACAAAAAAGCGGTAGAACCCCCAAGCAACCCTACCCCGGGCATGTTTTGCAAGTCGCCGCCTACTGCTTACTCATCCAAGAAAATTATCACATCCGCCCAACGCATGGGTTAATTAAGTATCCAGAGCAAACATTTCGCATTAATTTTACGCCAGAAATCGAACAAACCCTGCTGGACACCCTGCAAACGATGCACAATTGCACCGAAGTACCCGCTCGTTCCCACCAAATGCGTGCCCGATGCCAACATTGCGGACAACGCGAAGTATGCAATCAATCCCTGATAGATATTTATTAGCAAAAAATACGGATTGGTGCGTGCAAAATTTTGGTATAATTTTTCTGTTCTAGCCTATCCTATGCCTCCTACCCCCAAAATAGTCCTGGTTGTTTACCACCGCGCAATCGCTGGTTCGGCAAGCTTTGCCCGCATGATTATTAGCGATCTGCAAGCCAGTGGTATCCGCGCAGAAATGTTAACTGTCAGCGAATTGCCCACTGCGACCACGATGACAATGATAGATATGATGATTGCTGTGGGTGGAGACGGCACCATGCTGAGAGCCAGTCGGGTTGCGGCAGGGATGGGNNACTCGGCGTCAACATGGGGCATTTGGGCTTCTTGCTAGAAGTCACCCCTGCCGACTGGCAATCTGCCCTGAACCAAATCCGAATGGGGGAGTACTGGCTAGAGCCACGGCGCATGGTCATGGCGACTCACTTTCGCGATGGCGAAGAATTGGGTAGCTATCACGCCCTAAACGAAATGGTGATTGCTCGTGGTGGGCAGGCACGCCCGGTACGCCTGCGCACACAAATTGACCACGAAATGCTGACAACCTACCTAGCCGATGGGCTGATCATCAGCACTGCCACCGGCTCTACCGCCTATGCTCTTGCCGCAGGCGGACCCATCTTGCCCCCCACGCTCCCCAACCTAGTGCTGATTCCCGTTGCACCCCATCTGAGCGTTGACCGCGCAATCGTTCTGGCGGAAGGCACGGTGATTGATGTGCAAGTTTTTACCCATCATCAGGCGCTACTGAGCAGTGATGGTCATGCCGATATTCACTTAAGAAATGGCGATGCCATTCGCATCGAATCTAGCAATTTTCAGGTAGAATTTGTCAGAATTCAAGATAAAACCTACTTCTATCGTAACATCACTGCCCGTTTGGTTTTCAGCGGAGAACGCTGGGACGAAGAAGAAACACAAACGATTAAGGAACAATAAAAATGGAAGCATTAGTAGATGAGCCAGAAACTTTCTGCGAGATTCACAAAGACCGCCCCACCCGCCTAAAGTGTAACAAATGCGGGCGCTATATGTGTACAAAATGTGCAGAGCGCACGCCGGTCGGATATCGTTGTAAAGAGTGCATTCGCGGGCAAATGGCGATTTTTGATACAGCGACCCCGCGTGATACTTTATTCGCCTTCGTGACCCTGTCAGTGATTGGCTTGGTTTTGGCTTTGATTGGAAACTTTATCGAGACAATTTCAGGCTTTGGCTTGTATCTCGCCTTAGTATTTATTCCGGCAGGCGGGGTAATTGGCACTTGGCTTGCCACGCTCACGTTAAAAATTTCCGGTAAACGCCGTAGTAAACTCTTGTTTTTAACAAGCACCATCGGCTTTCTGTTAGGGGCGGTACTCTCGCTAGTGCCTTGCATCGGGATTAATCTCATGTTGCTACTCACCCCTAACTTGAGTGATTCTGCCTTTCCTTTGTTAGGTCTGCCAATTGGCACAACCGTATTGGTTGTCGCCACCGCATTTGGTTTATATGGTGGGCTAACCGGCTTTCGTATTAACCGCTAGTGATTATGCTTACTGAACTGCGTATCCAAGACATCGCCATTATTGAGTCCCTGCACGTCAACTTTCGGAGCGGGCTGAATATTTTAACCGGCGAAACGGGTGCTGGCAAATCCATCTTGCTAGACAGCATTAACCTAGTCTTGGGGGGCAAAGCCGACACCAGCCTGATTCGGGCGGGGTGTGAGCAAGCATGGGTCGAAGCCACCTTCGAGCCATCCCCAGCCCTTTTGGCGCAGTTACAAAACACTCTGGACGAGCAAGGTTTGACGGACGAAAGTGGGCTTTTGGTGCTGGGCAGAGAGCTACGTGCCAATGGGCGAAATCTGTGCCGCATCAATGGGCGGGTGGTGAATGCCAGCTTGTTGCGCGAAATCGCCAGCCAACTGATTGATATTCATGGGCAAGCCGAACATTTGTCGCTATTCAATGTCAAACGTCACCTGAGCTTGCTGGACCGCTTTGCCAACTTAGACGAAACCCGCCAAAATTTTTCGGCACAAGTGCGAAAACTGCAAGAAGTACGGCGCAGTTTGCACCAACTGCGGCAAAACCTGCGCACTGCGGCTCAACGGGCAGATTTATTGCGCTTTCAGGCAGAAGAAATTCGCGCGGCTGGACTGGTGGAAGGGGAAGACAAACGCTTGCAGGAAGAGCGCACCCGCCTAGCCAATGCAGAAAAACTAGCTGGTTTGTGTCAAGAAAGCTTGACTTACCTACAAGGTGGGCTAAACGGCTCAGATGGTGAACCCCAACTGGCAGTGAGCGATTTGCTTGGCAAGGCAAGTACCAGTTTGGATAGGTTAGCCCGGATTGACCCGTCTTTGCTGGCACTCCGTGAACAAGTCCAAGTCTTGCTAGAACAACTCCAAGACCTTGCCGCCACCCTCGAAGAGTACGGTGAAAGTATCGAGTACAACCCACTGCGCCTGACAGAAGTGGAAGAGCGTCTGCGCTGGTTGGAACAACTCAAACGCAAGTATGGTGATAGCTTGGGCAGTGTGGTGGCATTTGGTGAGAAGGCACAAGCTGAGCTTGCACAAATCGAAAACTCCGATGAAGCGATTGCCCACCTGCAAACTCGCGAACAGGAACTTTTGCAAGAGCTAAGCACACTCGCCCAGCAACTCTCTCACGCCCGCCAATCCGCCGCCGCTTTGCTGGCGCAGGGCATTCGCGTAGAGCTACAGGATTTGCGCATGGTAGGGGCGGAATTTGCGGTTGCCTTCCACACCACGCCCGATTCGCAAGGCTTGCCCCTACCCAACGGGGAACATGTTGCTTTTGACACCAGCGGTTATGACCATGCCGAATTTATGGTTGCCCCCAACCGTGGTGAAGGCTTAAAACCAATGGTGAAAATTGCCTCCGGTGGCGAAACGGCGCGGCTGATGTTGGCATTAAAAGGCGTGTTGGCGCGGGCAGATGACACGCCCACGCTCATCTTCGATGAAATTGACCAAGGCATTGGCGGGCGTGTGGGCAGTACGGTTGGGGAAAAACTCTGGCAATTGGCACAAAACCATCAGGTGCTGTGTATCACCCACTTGCCCCAACTCGCCGCCTTTGGGGATAGCCATTACCGGGTGGCAAAGGAATCATCCGCAGATAGAACCCGCACCCAAGTGAGTGATTTAACTGCAACAGAACGAGTGGTGGAACTGGCGCAAATGTTGGGAGCAGATAGCGCGAGCGGGCGTGCCAGCGCAATGGAACTACTGGCTGAAGCCGCGAAGGTGAAGGGGCGTGGGTAAACGGGAAGAAATCTTTGGGTAAAAGTTTGACTTCGTCACGGGTAAACGATATTCGACACGGCGCAACGCGGGGAATCCATCTGCAGTGGTAACGTTTTTGCAGATGCGCCCGACCCAACACGCCTTT
Source organism: Anaerolineales bacterium UBA6668 (assembly GCA_002455215.1). Classification (GTDB taxonomy): domain Bacteria; phylum Chloroflexota; class Anaerolineae; order Anaerolineales; family UBA6668; genus UBA6668. The sequence goes on from DKKK01000092.1 coordinate 9,031, forward strand.
TTAGCGCATTCGGTCGGGCTAGACAATAAACGCTACTTCCTTTTTCGGCGCGTCTCCTTCCTTAGAATCGGACATTCTGCCATTGGCGCCGCGCCCGCAAAAATGCCTGATGGAGCGCAGAAAATGATGCAATTGACTCGTACATTTTTTCACCTTTGCCTGGTTTACCTCGTGCGAGTGGGTAAACTCGACACAGCCGCAAAATTCCCAAAAAATTACCCACACACGGAGGAAGAAAAAAATTAAAATAATTAAGAAAATTAAAAAGTCTCGTTAGTTCTAATTTAGAACGACTGCTACGCTTTTCGACAATCAAATCGAAACCGAACAGGTATTTCTAGAACCGAACCAAGACCGAACCGAAACCGAGTCCTGTGTGGGCTTTTCTCCAAAAAAAAT
>DKKK01000055.1 GCA_002455215.1 Anaerolineales bacterium UBA6668
GCTGAGCAGTTACGTTTTGCGTATATTCGATACAGACCAGAGTTACGTTTTTTTTCCTTAAGCAACAAAAAGGCAATTTCTATCCGTTTCGAATACAAAATGCGGTGGGTATTTATATTAGGGACGCACGGGAACGTGCATCCCTAATATAGTTTTCATCTGTGATGGGTTTCACCATGCGCCAGTTAGCGTGCATGGCAAGGGTGGGTAATGGACTATGGGGAACTGGAGGCGCTAGCCCTTCTTGCGCCAGCTTAGCACTGCCAGTGCAGTCCCCGCCAAACCGAGTACCAGCCCGCCAATTGCCAACCACTGCAGTATTGCCACTTGCGCTTGCAGGTTAGCGATAGTTTTGGCTTGCTCACGAGTTTCCGGCAAGATTTCCGGGAACTGAAGCACTGCCCCACCTTGCACTTCTTCGGGCAACAACACAACATCCACAGCCGTATCTTCTATTTTTCCCACCAAACGCACTTCATACTGTCCCTTCACTGTTGGAACGACATCGGTTTCATACCAACCCTCTTGGGAAGTCGGTTTTAAATCGCCGATAAACTTCTTACCACCGTAAGTCACCTCCATATCAAGCGTACCTTCCAAACCAGTGACAGCTTCTTCATTGTGGGTGATCTCAAATAAGATAGCGTTTCTTTCGCCCACCAAAGGGGGTTCCGCCCGCCAGCCAATCACCACCTGGTACTCGCCAACTGCGGTGCGCCCATGCGCCCACGTATCGCCTACCAGTAGCATGGTCAGCAAAATTGAAAGGAAACATACGGACTGTAAAATATTCTTTTTCATGGTTGAATTTGAAGCATTTCCCCCCACAGCCAGCCTTCAACTACCTGCCCATCTCTGCCAATTACGGAAACTTTATACCAACCGTCTACTTCATCCAAAATTATTACCGAAGAGCCACGTGAGACAAACTCAGTGGTTGGGGCAGAAATCTGTGGCGCGGTACGCAAACGCAGGTTGCCAAAAAGTACGGCAGTATTGGGAGTGGCGGTAAAGGTTGGGGTTGAAGTAGCAGTGGGCGTGTGGGTCGGTGTGGGTGTTAGGGTTGGAGTGGCGGTGGGTGTGTGGGTCGGTGTGGAAGTCGGGGTAAAAGTTGGAGTGGCAGTGGGCGTGTGAGTGGGAGTTAGAGTTGGGGTGGCGGTGGGCGCAGGGAAAGCAACCGGGAATAGGCGGGCGGAGAAAATACAGAAAAATATGCCCAAGCCCAATGCCACAATAGCCAACACCAGCCCGATTCCCAACCAGCGCCGTTGGGACTTGCTCATTTCTTGGGGCTTTTGCTGTGCCGCCAGCAATTCGCCACTCGGTTTGAGCAAAGGTTGCAAGAATGGTGAGAAATTCGGCAATTCCGACATGTCACCAGAAAAGTTGCGTAGTGCAATACGGTGTTCTTTTTCCAAATCCAGGAGCGTCTGCGACAACAGAGCGTTGTAACCATTGGGTTCAATGCCGCTCAATACTACCGCCAAGTAGGTGCGAGTGCCCGGCTCTAGCAAAATGCGCAAGTCGCCTTGCTGGATCTCTTGCAGTTCGCCGCGTGCTTCACCAAACGCATCCCGTGCAAAATCACGAATAGCAGTGAGCATGCCGCTCATTAAGTCTGCGTCTTCCAGTTGGGTAGAGCTGTTTGAGACTTGTGCCAATAACAAGCCGGTGTCTCTTTGGATGAGAAAGACGCGCTGAATTTCATACGGCAAGGCATCATTGAGCAAAATATCCGCATCCGACATGCCACGCAAACGCCCTTGCAAGCGCCGTATTTGCCCACGCAAGTTAAAACTTTGTTGCAAACGCACTTCGATATTGCGGCGCAACTCTCGCATTGAAGAGCCAATTGACCGGGCAACCGCATGTCCAGTGACCGGGCTAAGCGCTTCAATCACTACATCAGGGTCTTCATCAATTTGGCGGCGGATTGCCTGCCCCATTACGGGCGCAATGCCATCGGCAAAGGCGTTGGTCTTTTCGCGGGCGCTCTCCGTCATCACCGGGATGAAAGTTGGTAACGATGTCTTGATGACTTGTTCTGGGGTGGTCAGTCGAGTTTCTAATACGTGCAGTTCTGCGTGCAGTTCTGCGTAAATCTGCTGATGATTTTCCAGGAGTTGGGTGTTTAAACTTTCATCTAAAGCACTTAACTGAACTTGAAGCGCTTGCAGATGTGTTTGGGTCTTTTTGAGATTTTCATTCAGGCTATCGGCATCTTGCGCACGAATCCCAGCAAGGGCGGTCAATTCCCTTTGCAATGCGGAAAACTCTTGTTGTAGCGCTTGTACCTGTCCACGCAAGTGAGAGAAGCCCGGCTCTGCCAGACGAACCAATGCCTGTTGCAGGTCGTTCATCACCATGCCCATTGACTCGCCTTCAGAAGTTTCGTTTTCTGCGTGGCTAGGCTGTGGATGGAGTAGAGAAGGGTCAGGTGGGGTCGTCATGCGACAAATGCTAGCGGATACCCAGTGTAAGTTTCGCTTGGCAAGCTATTTTTACTTTACGAGATTTTCCCACTTGGCGTGGTGGCACTGTACTTCTATCTTCGGCACGTGCGCTGAATATAACCTGTATCGAATAGGCATTAGAAGCGGTTTGGGTGTTTCTAATATTCACCGTATCGAACATACATTTTGTACAATACCATGCCAAGACACATTTATTCTTGCGAATCGCTGTCCGCTGGTTCGTTCACGTTGGCTGGAGCAGGACTTACGGCTAAGTTAGAGCTCGCCATTGACTGTGAGTAACCGGTGAGTGCGCTTTGTAACGCCTGCAATACACCTGCGCGATGCTCATGTTCCTTCAATAGGGAAGCGTGCAAGTTTGCCAGTGCATTTTGGCGGTTGGCAATTTCATCATCTACCCGAGCGTTAAAATGATTGTGGATGGAAGTATCGATATTGACCAAGCGTTCGGACAATTGCACATCTTCGCGGTGGCGCGTTTCCGACTCAGAAAGTAAAGCCGTTTGCAAATTGAGAATCTCGCTCTGCCGGGCACGGTCTTTGCCATCCAATGTTTGCGATAATTCGGCATGCATGTCTTGTAAATTGGTAAACAACTCGCGCCGTGTGCTGGTCATTTGCTGATTCAGTTGCGTGGTGGTCTGCTGTTGCGATTGCTCACGTGCCGACACTTCTTCATCTAGCAATTGGCGTAACATGCTGTTTTCACGCCGCAAACTAGCAATTTGTTGCTCCAAGATGTCAATTCTATCTACAATTTGCTTGGCTTGTTCCCCAAACAAAATTTCTCGGATGCGCCGTACATCTTCAAGTCCGGAGGGTGGGTTGTCTGACATAGTTTTTTCCTTTGAACAGAGAAATTTGGCAATCGCCTAATAATCAAACCAATTTGTAATCAATCGTCTATTTTTGGTAGGTCGTATACCGAGTATAACAAAATCAAAATCTTCGGGCAATGGGAGAATAGTTTATATCCGGCACGGATGAAAACTGCGCTTTTCNNCGAATATAACCCATGCCGAATATACGCTGAATAACATTATTTTAAGTATCACAATCTTACGCAATGCACGGCTTCACTATGGGTTTAAACGAGTAATGCTCCAAGCATCAGGCGTAGTTAACTGGTAAGAAAATCGGTCATGGAGGCGGTGTAGCCCACCCTGCCAAAATTCAAAACGAGCAGGAACAACACAGTAGCCGCCCCAAAAGTTTGGTGCGGGAATCTGCACACCCGGCGGAAAATGAGTCTGCCATGCTTGCCAACGTGCGAGTAACTCCGCCCGGCTAGACAACGTCTCNNCTTAGACAACGGTTGACTCTGCTGGCTAGCAAGTGCGGCTAGCTGGGCATCATGTGGGCGAGATTGAAAGTACGCCGCCGACTGCTCGGGCGAAAGTTTGTGGGCAGTTCCATGAATCCGCACCTGTCTTTCAAGCACATCCCACACAAAAAGTAGGGCTACCTGTGGGTTTTGTGCGATTTGTCGTCCTTTGGCGCTGGTGTAATTGGTGTAGAAAACAAAACCGTTGGAGTCAAAAGTCCGTAACAAAACGGTACGCACATCGGGTTGCCCATCCGGAAGTGCAGTTGCCAATTGCATGGCGGTGGGTTCTATCATGTCAGAATCCAACGCATCAGCGAACCATCTTTCAAACTGGACAAAGGGGTCGGGATGCAAGAGANNTTAACCCGGCACGCATATATTCCTTGCGCCGAGCGGCAATCGCAGAAAGCACCGTTTTCTTTCGGTTAATTTTGGGTAAAGACATGACCTAATTATACACCTTTGTTTTGTGAAATGGTTGCTTTGCGTTTTAAAAAGTAAATAAGTTTATACGGGTGGAAATTGCGCTTTTCCATGCTCCCGGCTTACATTTGAGATTGTCTGGTTTTTATCATTGGAAGCGCGTCAATTGCAATTGAACGAGAAAGTGAACAATCAAGGTGCAATTTTCATGGAAACCTGTATTTGACACGGAGAAAAATTGCGCTTTTTCCCTTACGCATAAAAACGCAACCTGACTCATGTCGGTTATAGAAGATTGCACTTGNNTAATGCCCAGCCTAGCGAGCAACCCACTGCACTTCGCCGTGCCCTTCGGCAAGGGTAATGTAACGCGGGTCTGCACCCGCCCGCCCAAGCAAGACACCACCCGGTTGCAAAACCATCCAACCATCACCGGTGGGCGACCACGTCACCCACGGGTTATCAGTAGCCAATTGGGTCAGTTGAGTCAGATTGCCGGGTTCATCCGTAGGAACTTGCCAGATTTCCCAAGGTGGACCATGCGCTTCCACTCGGCTGGTCGGTTCGAATAACAAAACGAACGGGTTGGCTGGCTTAACCGAGCGCGTGAGTGGACCAGAAGCGGCAAACAATACACTCTGCCCATCCGGCGAAATTTGCACACTTGCAACCGCAAAAAACCAGCTACCAGAGACCAACTGCACAGCGNNTTGGGGTCATACTTTTGATAGGCAATCCGTTTGCCATCTGCCGAAAAGCTGATTTGTTCGGCATCGCTCACCACCACTTGCGGCGTACCCGTCAAATTGTCACTAGGCACACGTTCAATGGTCAGTTTTACTTCTTGAATCAAGCCCGCATCATTCAAGATTGGCTTGGCATGGCTAAAATACAACCAGTCACCAGCAGGCGACCAAACTGGAAAAGAAAATGATTCAAAATCTGCTCGCCGCGCCTGCACCACTTCCGCGGCAGTACCGTCCAAATTGGCTTGCAAAAGGTCGGTTAGCCCCAGTTGGGGCTTGCCAGCCTCCGGTGGTGGCGCAAAGGAGAAAACCGCTTTGCGGTCTACAACGGTGGGGATTGCCAGCCCTGCCAAGTAGGATTTTTCGGGTAACTGCCAAAGTTGGGTTCGCTCGCCGGTGAGCAAATTCACTTCAAATAAACCAATACTCGATTGCACAAAATACAGCTTGCCAGTTAAATTCTCACTAGCTAGTGACTCGGCAGTGGGGGCAAAGGTGGCAGTAGGTTGGCGGGCTGGGTCGCTAGTGGGGATAGGTGTCGCCCCTAAGGGTGGATTTTCGCTTTTTTCGCCACAAGCCGACAAAAGCGCTACTACGAGAAGAACCAATAGCCAGTGGGTGAAAAATTTTGTAATGAAGTGCATGAACCACCTGCTAATTATTGCTGGCACGAATAGCCTGTTGGATGAGCCAATGCCCAATGTGAATACCTTTCACACAGTGGCTGTGTTTTCGAAATCGGGTAAGCGCGTAAAATCACGCCTTGACAAGCGTGCCACTGTGATAAGCCTTGCCATACCAGTTTAAAGCCAAGCATATGCCTAAGACTGCAAAAACTCAAACCAGCCACAAGAAATATGGCTGACAGTGGCAAGCCTGCCCAAAAATCGGTGAGCTTTCTATTTATTTTCCTTCCGCAGACCACTCCAGTTGGTCGCCATTTGCCACTTGAATATCAAATTCTTCGCTTACGACCTTGCCATCACAATCTTCGGCACGTAGGTTGTAAGTTCCCGTATCCACTTCAAAGGCATAGCCTTGTCCGGGAAGCAAGGTCTCTAAGTCAGAAGCAAATAAATCATCGCCCCACCCGCTCTGGCTGGCGCTCACAATGTACACATTACAAATGCTGGCTGGAGTTTGGTTTACCAGTTCGATTTCACCACTACCCGTTGGCGCGGCGGCGCTTGCCACATCAAATGTGCGGGTTTCCCCTGCCGAAAGCGTAATATCAAATTCTTCTAGCAAATTACCTTCATTGCAATTTTGCACTTGCAAATCGTAGGCTTCGCCTGCGGGTATCTGGAAGGTAAACTCGCTTCCGGCAGAGATGGGTGAATTGCCCAGTAGATTCGCGCCGTAGTCTTCGCTGTTACTTGGGGACGCATACACATAGCAGATGCGTGTGTTACTGGTATTTCGCAAGGTGATGCTCGCAGTGCCAACGGCGGCGGTGGGGGCTACTGCATTGGGTTGTACTTCGACCTGATATTGCCCACCCGCTTGCAGAGTTACGCCTTGCTCAAGTAAAACCTGCTCACCATTGCAATCTTCTACCAAGAAATCCCACGCTTCGCCAACTGGTAGTTCAAATTCAAAAGTTTGCCCCGGTTCAATTTGCTGATTATCGCCAAGTTGGTCTGCTCCCCACTGTTCGGCATTGGCTGGGGAAATATACAAATAGCATACTGGGCTACTACCGGTATTGACAATCTGTACGCTAGCAGTGGGGGTATTGTCCGGTTGAACCGGCGCAGAAGGTACTTCCACCACTGTGCCACATGCCAAACTTGTAAGAGCCAACATAGCAATCCAAACAATAGAAAAAATAAGTCTTTTCATAGTGAAACTCCAATGCTCCTGAAAATAAAACCGTCAACGACAACCCAGATCACCCAGAGTAAAATCATGTGAAAGCCAATGGCAAACTCGACAAATGAGCCGATAAGTGTGCCCTTGATAAAGGCACGCGTGCTGTTCCAAGCGGTGCGCCAATTGCGACGTTGCAAGTATTCGGTGATGAGCACTCCCAGCAATGCCCCCACAAAAAAGCCCACCACCGGGATGAGAAAAAAACCTATCACCCCCAACCCTAAACTGGCAAATGTGGTTTTATAACTTGCGCCGACCGCCTGCACATTGGCTTGTCCCAAGTAGAAAGACGAAAAAATACCGAGCGCCCACAAACTGGTGATAAAGGCAAAGAGATAAGGTCCGCTTTTGCCAAAACCAACCAGCAAGCCAAAAACCAATGCCGCCCCCCAGATGAGTGGGAGTCCGGGTAGTACCGGCAAAACGATACCAATCATACCGACCAGCATAAGCAACAGGGTTGCACCCAGGATAATGCCAAAGAGAAAGTATTCTGGATGAGGAATGAGTGGTTGCATTGGAGGGTGTGTGACTGTTGGGACGGTGGGTATGCTGTCAGATGCTTAACAAATGAGCGACTGCCCACCCATGTAAGGACGTAAAACTTCGGGGATGACAATACTACCATCGGCTTGTTGGTAATTTTCCATCACGGCAATGAGCGTGCGCGGCAGTCCTAAGCCAGAGCCATTTAGCGTGTGAACGTATTGCACTTTGCCATTTTCTGCCTTGCGATAGCGCAGGTTTGCCCGCCGTGCTTGGAAATCGCCTACGTTGGAACAGCTAGAAACTTCCAACCATTCTTGCTGGCCGGGAGCCCATAGTTCGATATCGTAGGTAATTTGCGAGCCAAAACCCAAATCGCCACTGCATAACTGGCGCACCCGGTATGGAATGCCCAGCAAAGTGCAGGTTTCTTCCGCATCTGCAGTCATCTTTTTCAAAAAATCTGCCGACTCTTCGGGTTTGCAGTAGATGTACATTTCCACTTTGTCGAACTGATGCCCGCGCTTAATACCACGCACGTCTTTGCCTGCGGCTACTTTTTCGCGGCGGAAGCATGGGGTGTGGGCGGTGTAAAGCAAAGGTAGCTGTTCTTCGGTCAAAATTTCATCACGATGTAAGTTGGTGAGTGGCACTTCGGCAGTAGTCACCCAGCCATAATCTTCTTCGTGGTCGCGGTAGATATTGTCGGCAAACTTTGGCAATTGCCCTGCCCCTTCAAAGTTCACCATACGAACCATGTAGGGCAGGTATTGTTCGGTATAGCCCTGACGGCGGCGCAGGTCCAGCATGAAGGCGATCAAAGCACGTTGTAACCGTGACCCATCGCCGCTGAGGACGTAGAAGCGCGAACCGCTTAATTTGACACCGCGTTCGAAGTTAAGGATACCTAAAGCTGGAGCAAAATCCCAATGTGCTTTGGGTTCAAAATCAAAGACGCGCAATTCCCCAACTTGCTTAACTGTGACATTTTCGCTGTCATCTGCCCCTTTGGGTGTGCTAGGGTCTGGGATGTTGGGAATTTCTAACAAGCGGGCTTGTAACTCGGCTGACGTTTGCCGTACTTGCTCGGTTAAGCCGTCTAATTGTTCACCTAGAACACGCATTTCTGCAATTTTGGCTTCGCGGGCGGCTTTGTCTTTCATCAGCCCAATTTCTTTGCTGACTCGGTTGCGCACTGCCCGCAAATCTTCTTCTTGTACCAGTTCACGGCGGCGGCGCTCGTCTAACGCCAAGAGCGCGTCTATATCAATGGCGCTCCCGCGCAAGGCAAGTGCGATTTTTAGCGTTTGGGGGTTTTCACGAATAAAGTTGATGTCTAACATGGTTCACCTTTTGCGANNGCTGGCATATTTGGGATATGCGCCTATTTCCTTACGGGCAAAGCGCAATTTTCCCGCGTACCAAATATTGATTAAAAGAAAAGCGCCCAATCGTTGCAATAGAAAAATTCCCGAAGGGATTTCCCAACATTGCAGGACGAGTGGGCGACTCGTGGTGCCACCTGCTTTTACAGTATGCAAATACCTTTTGCAACTGCCTTTGACGCGCTAACGGGCGGACCCGGCAAGTGTTAGTTGCAACTAGTGGGTTGGAAACGCTTGCAAGGGTTGCTTGCCTTGCACCATCCGGCAATTCTCTGTGCAATTTGCGAAGAGTTTGTCCCACTCAACGTTGATAAGAGCATTATATTGGTTTTATACAGGGCACACCATCAATATTTTTCTATTGAAGAACATAAATTTTAATTTGTGCCAAGCATATCTTACCACAAAACCGCATCATTTAAGTGAGTGATTTTAGGGTGGCAGGGCAACCGCATGAAGGAT
>DKKK01000220.1:0-9565 GCA_002455215.1 Anaerolineales bacterium UBA6668
CCTTTTTCATGCGGTTGCCCTGAGTATATACCCCCTTGACCAGAATGATGTTTCGTTATATCCTATTGTCATAATGTTATAACAATAGGATATTTTGATGACTACAATGATAGACAGACAATCCCCAATCCCCATGTACTTTCAGCTCAAGCAAATTTTGCTAGAGAAGATTGAAGGGCAAGAGTGGCTACCCGGTGCCTTGATTCCGAGTGAACAGGAATTTCAGGATATGTATGGGCTTAGCCGTACCACCGTGCGCCAAACACTCAGCGAGTTGGTTTACGAAGGGGTACTGGTTCGCCAACGTGGACGCGGAACGTATGTTTCTCGCCCAAAATTGACGCATGGACCGACTAAGCGTCTGAACCTGACCGAAATGATTCGCCAACAAGGGCTAGAGCCGGGCTGGCGGATTTTAGAACGGCGCTGGGTTCAGCCCAATCGGCACATTCAGGAAGTCATGCACCTGAACCCCGAAACACGCGTTTATCGTATTGTTCGCTTGCGGTTAGTCAATGATGAAGTGATTGGATATCATGCGATTTACCTGACCGAACGTTATGTTGCCTACATAGATGCCCCCGCGCTGGAACGAGGCGAGTCGACTGCATATATTGAAAAGGCACCAGAAATGCAAAGTAGCATGGCTCAACGTTCAATTGAAGCGGTTGCCGCCGATGATGTGCGTGCTCGCGCGTTAGGCATAGAAGAAGGAAGCCCATTACTGCAAATTGAACGGGTCATTTCGGCGACAGATGGCACAGTGATTGAGTTTTTGCAAGCCGCGTATCGCGGAGACCGGTTCAAATACCAAATAAGCACATAAAAAGTTTTAGAAAACAGGAAAGGTTTTTATGAACAAAGAGTATGGAATTCCACTTCCGCGCCCCTATCAAGTGTTTATGGGACGCTGGGAAGGGCTATGCAAGACGTTTAACCCGCAAGGCATTTTTCTCGAAGCCGCCGCCGTTCATATGGATGTGTATTGGGTAGATGAGAACACCTGGCACCTTCATGAAGATTTTGAAAACCTGTTTGAAGTTGGACCGACTGTCTTTCACACCGATATTACCGTCAATGGAAAATTTTGCTTCGGTGGGACAGACCAACTGCGCTTAGAAGGCAGTGAACTAACTCCTTATAATTATGTATTCTCTATTTGGAGCGATATTTCTAAAACCATCGTTTACAACAATCACTACTTTTTAGACCCCAATACTCGCCGTATCATCACCCACAAAACGCGGAATGGCAAAACACACTGTTTTCAAATTCAAGATTTTGTTCGGGTAGGCTAGGTTTTCTATGATTGTTCAATCTGCCCCGCTTGGCTCGCCCCACTTTATCATCACCCAAGCCGACCATGCCATGATGTCTGGGCAATTTGCCCTGGCATTTGGCAATGCCCAGTTTGAGCCACTTACCCCACTCGCTCCGTTGGTGTATGCCATTGCCCACCATGACCAGGGCTGGGTAGAATTGGATGCACAGATTACCTTTGATGCACACACTGGACTTCCCTATCACCTAACCCAAACGCCGCTCCCCTTGCTTGTGCAAACCAGCATGGGGTCACCCACCTTCAATGAACGCTATCACCCTTTGAGCGGTTTGCTTTCATCCATGCACACCTGGGGTTTGTATAACGGACGTTATGGGCTTTCGGACAAGATTTTTATCAATTTGATTCCACCCGAACACAAACCTAGCGTGCAAAACATGCTGGATGGTGAACTTGCCCGCCAGGCGCGGCTAAAGCTCGCATCTGCCCACCAGGCAACTTGGGTAGATGAATCCTTCTTGCTTCACAATTACAAGCTGTTGCAATTTTTCGATACATTGGCTTTGTATTTTCACACCACCCATGCCAGCCAACGCACTGCCACAAGCTTTTTGAATGTGCCGCAGGCGATTGGCAGGGATGTGACCATTGCATTACAACCCATAGCAGAGAACACGGCGCGTTTATCACCCTATCCGTTTCGCGCACCCCAATTAGAAGTGACGGTGGTTGGACGTTACCTGACCCCCCAATCGTCCGCCGCCGATTTGTTTGCACAGTTCCTTGCCGCGCCGCTTTCCGTTCAGTCCGTAGTGCTTGTGGCATAAAGCGTGGTCAAACTTGTGGTTGTTTTGTTTTCATTCGACATGGATGAAAAAGGGCATTTTGCGCGAAGCGAAAGTGCCATCCTAGATTCGATACACATACCGAATCGAATTGCTTAGTTGCGTATAACTTTTTTTCTAGGTGTAAGAATGTCTTTTTCCGTAGGTATTGGCAATTGGCTGGGCACCGCCGAAGTGTATTCGGGAACGGGGCAATTTTTGGGCAATGGCGCAGACCGGCGTCATGTGCAAAAGTTGGACGGCGAAAACCGCATTCGCATTGATGTGTCATTTCTCGGTCCATTTAAGTTTTCTGGGCATTATTACATCACAGACCGCGAGCAATTCCGTTTGTATCAAGGTCCTGCCAATGTGGGCTGTGCAGAGTCGCTGACGAATCACTTGGTAGATGCCAACGCCTATTGGGCGGCAGTTGGTTTGACTCAGCGCTTCTTTTTGGTGGTGTTGCCGGATGGTTCGCGAGAAATGTCCTTGGGCTTGATGTCGCGTGGGGAACAATTGGTGTATGTAGTTGTGAGCGAATACAATCGTGAACAAGCGCGTGCAGGCTTTCCGGAATTGACCACGGGTGCCAGTTTTGACCTACAAAATGACCCCAATGCTGGGCGCAAACAAACTTTGCTTCATCGTGCGGGGGTGTGGAAAGGTCAAATGAATGTGTTGGGTTCATGGTTGGAGCCGCTTTCGCAAGTGGAATTTTCCGAAACCGTGACCGCAACCCCCACACAATTGGTAACCGTTCATCAGGGTGGGCATTTTGAAGGCGAAAGCAAGACCGAACTAACCACCAATGGCTGGCATGCTTGGACAACCCCAGAAACCAACGGCAATCGTGGCAGTTACAGCTTGTATGGTGGGCGGGCTTTGTCTGGCACATTTCACAATCTACATGCCGAACTGCGGGTGTGGCGGCGCGAAGTGGTTGCCAACGATGGCACTCACAAAGTAGTCGTCAATACTTGGTATCGTGGCGGGCAACGGATTGGGCAGGAATTTGGTGTACTCTACTTTGAAGGTAACCCATGACTGAAGAGTTTGCTCGGCAAGACCGCTTCGCTGGCAGTTGGCTGGTGACCGAATATGTCTATCAATTTGATGGGCAATTAGCCGGTTTGATAGAACAAGAGCGGAGCGTTTACCCACTGCCCAACGGCACCTTTCAAGTGGTGCAAGTGTGTAAGCCTGCTTTGCCTAGCGCACACCCCTTATCTGCATTTCGCGGTGGCTGGTTGTTTGCTTTGGAAAAACAAGGAGCTTATCGCTACTATTTGGGTCCCGATGTCAAGGGTTTTGGGCGGGAGTGGGCAGATGGCTTTATGCTGGGGCAAGGAGTGTGGCCGCGTTTGGGCTTTAACTTCACATCTTATGCGTTTCGCATTTCGCCCACGCGCCAGCTAACAGGTGGTGTTTTTCACAATGCGGGCATCGTGGTTGCAGAAATCATTGGCATTGGCGTTTTGCAATCCGATGAAAACACACCCTACCCGCGCATTCAAACGGAAACTGTCTCGCCTGCACTCATCTCCAATCGTTGGGTGGGAAGTGCCACTCGTTTTTTCGCCGATGGAAGTGTTAAAGAGCAGTTTACAGTACAACGCGAATTGTATGATTCAGTGGGCTGGTGCGATACGTTCTCGGATGGGAACATCTTGGATGTGAAAATCACACCCCGACAATTTGCACTGGATGTGAATGGAAGTTTTGCGGGTGATGAAATTTATGGAAAAGCACGGTATATCAACGGTTCTTTTCGCGCTGATTTGGTGCTTTCAAACGGCTGGAACCTGCAATTGTTTGAAGTGTTGGACGTGCAATCGAATCAACTACTCACCTATCGCAATGGGTACTATCTTGGGGTGCATCAATATTTAGATTTGATTTACTTCTCTCCAAACCCTGTTTAACTGCGTGCAAGTCAGTGACTGCACAAACTCTCTACCTGTAGGCAACTATGACTCAAGCAACCACAAAATCTTTACTCGAACTGATTGACGAACGCCCCAAAGTGGACAATCAAGACGTATTTGACCAATTATGGGACCTTATGGGTGAATTGCGTGCCAAAATTGACGCGCAATTTTCGCTGACCCCCGATGCTTCCACTGCCAGCTTGCAACCCTACTACTCCCTAGACCAATCTGCCAAGGGCTATCTAAGCACTTTTACAGGTGCCGAAATTGATTGGCTTGTGCATAGCTGGATAGGTAACCCCAAGTATAGCTTCACCAACATGCACCTGACCTGCTGGCTAGGACCCCACATCAACGTGCCACACTGGGGCATGGCACTGGGCACCATGCCAGATATTTTTGTATATTTGGACTATGTGCCGCGTGTAGATTTGCTAACCAATCTGGACTACCACGACCAATATTTTGAACCGGTGAATGAAAGCAATATTCGTATGCAAAAAGATGCACGTTTTTCGCACTTTTTCAGCAAAACACTCTACATGCGCACCAGTCAATCCCCTACATCTCACTGCTATTTGGCGCCTGCCAATGCCGAAACCATCGCCATCATCCGCGAATTGGCACATGAAATGATGGACCGCTGGTTGGGGTATGTGCGCAATGCACAGCCTGTGCCAATGGCAGAACGTGCCGCCCTGTCTGAGCGCGATTTGTTCTTGCGCCGCACAGTTGCCGAGCGCGACCCAGCCAACGCGATGGGGGTGCGCTTATTTGGAGAGCCCATGACCGAGCAGTTGGTACGTGCGTTGTGGGGTGGTGACCGTGTGAACCCCCGCCCATCCTAAACAAAGCCAATGATTCGTTCTATCTACCGTTCCTTAGCGGTGCCCAATGCGCCTGCCCCCTTTGACCGCATCTATCTCAAGGTTTTTTACCCTGCCCAATATGGGGACACACCCGCCGAGCGCGATTCCGGCGTGATTCCGGTGGATGCAACAGCGGGAGCTATGCCAGTGGTTGTGTTTTTTAGCGGGGTCAATTGTCCAATGGAAGGCTATCGCTGGCTGGCGGTAGAGCTGGCACAGGCGGGTTTTGTGGTGGCTACCTTCGATTGGATCGCCCAAGACCTGCCTGGGCGCATTAGCCTAACACCGGGTGTCAATCTTGCCCAATTGCGCCCAGATACCTATGGCACAGCACCCACCGGCACTGCCATTGCCACACTCTCCAATGCCTTGCAAGAGCTGAACCAAGAGGGTGTGCTGGCTGGTGCATTGGATTTATCGCGCATTGCACTAGGCGGGCACTCGGCAGGGGGCAGTATTGCCCTACAAAATGCCAACCCCACTTGGTTTGCGGGAGTACGGGCAGTTTTTACCTATGGCGCACACACGCAAGCCGCTACCTTTTTGGGCTGGCAACCAGACACCGTTTTGCCCCTGCCCGCCGGCCCGGCATACCTGCTGGCGGGGGGCACGCGAGACGGCGTGATTGCCGCCAGCCGTGGGCGCTACGAAGCGGGCGACAACCACCCACTGCGTCCCATTTTGCGCACCTACGCGCTTGCCCGCACCTACTCACCTGCCTATTTTGCCGAATTTTCCGGTGCCAATCATTTCATGTTGGTTCACCCCAGCGATGAAACCACCGGGCGTCCTTTCTTAGATTTTGAGCCAACCACCGACCCGGCACACAGCCGCTCTGCTTTTGCCAATGTGGTCAAGACTTTTTTAAGTGCCTACCTAAAAGAAGACGCAACTGCATTCAAGACGCTCTCTCGGTGGCAACAAACGCCACCCCAATGCGTGGCTCACTGGCTGAGCGGTCAATTGGATGAGTGAGCGATACAATCTAACCACTGTTATCTCTGGCTATACTAAACACGGCCACAGAGTGCGGATTTTTGCTTTTTGCCTAAAACGCAACGATTCATTGCCAAGTAACGGCTTTGTCATTTCGAATGGGTGCTAACAACGTAATGTTAGCAAGAGTGAGAAATCTTTGATATTCGGCACACAGGGCAGGATTTCCCCCTTCGGTCGAAATGACCCGAAAATCAGACAATTTCAAGTAAAGGTTGGCACTACAGAAAAAACGCAATTTGTCCCCGTGCCAAGTATATAAACCCCGCCATGCTTCCATTCCACTCCCGCCGTTCCCCCGTCTTGTCGCGTCATGCCATGCTTGCCGCCAGCCAGCCAACCGCAGTTTCGGCTGGGCTAAGCATTTTGCGCCAAGGGGGTACTGCCGCCGATGCCGCCATTGCCACAGCCGCCGCGCTGGCTGTAACCGAACCCTGTTCCACCGGCATTGGCGGCGATTGCTTTGCCCTGTATTATTCTGCTCATACCCAAAAAGTGAGTGCGCTCAATGGTTCGGGGCGCAGTGCGCAAGCACTCGATTTAGCACGTTTGGCAAAAGACGGCTATCAGCACGGTTTGCCCGCCTTTCATGCCCACACGGTCACCGTACCCGGCGCATGTGCAGGCTGGTGCGATTTGCTGGAACGTTTTGGGCGGCTCGATTTAGCCAGCGTCTTAGCGCCTGCCATTGAGTTGGCAGAGCGCGGCTTTGCCGTCAGCCCGCTGACGGCTGTGCAATGGGAACGCGGCGTGGAGCGGCAGATTCGCCCCCAAGGTGGGTGGGAACTGACCCTCGAAGGGCGGGCTCCGCGGGCGGGTGAGATTTTTCGCAATGCGGGCTATGCCCGCACCTTGCGGCAAGTCGCTCAACTGGGTAAAGATGGCTTTTATCAAGGCGAGATTGCAGAAGCAATTGTGCGAGCCGTGCGCGAAAAGGGTGGCGTGCTAACCACTGCCGATCTAGCCCAACACACCAGCACCTGGGAACAACCCATTAGCACCCGTTATCGTCATTTGCAAGTGTGGGAATGTCCCCCTAATGGGCAGGGACTTGCCGCATTGTTGGCACTTAACCTGCTCGAAGGCTTTGACCTTTCCGAGCATCCACCGCTCTCCCCCACACGCTTGCACCTGCAAATCGAAGCCATGCGCCTTGCCTTTGCCGATGCACGTTGGTATGTGGCAGACCCCAACTTTGCCCAAATTCCCCTGCCGGAGCTACTTTCCAAAGCCTATGCCACGCACCGCCGTAAGCAGATAGACCCCACCCGCGCCACGCTCGACCCCGTTCACGGCACACCCACCAGCAGTAGTGGCACGGTTTATTTTTGTGTGGTAGATGGCGAAGGCAATGCCTGCTCGTTTATCAATAGCAATTACATGGGCTTTGGCACGGGGATTGTGCCAACCGGTTGGGGGTTTCCTTTGCAAAATCGTGGGCACAACTTTGCTTGGCAGGCTGGGCATCCCAATGCGCTAGCGGGTGGCAAACGCCCCTACCACACCATTATCCCGGCAATGCTAACCCATCCAGACGGGCGTTTGTGGGGACCGCTGGGCGTGATGGGCGGCTTTATGCAACCGCAAGGGCATTTGCAAGTGGTGAGTGCTCTCGCTGATGATGGGTTGGATGTGCAGAGTGCCCTGGACCAAGCGCGTTTTTGCATTGAACCACAGGGAAGTGAGCCGCTCAGTGCCGGGGCTGTGGCACTGGAAGAAGGCATTGATTTGGCATGTCAGCGCAAGTTGGCAGAGTGGGGGCACTCAGTCTATGCGGTGCAGGGGCAAGCCCGCTCGCTCTTTGGGCGTGGACAAATCATTTACCGTGCCGACAATGGCGTGCTGTGGGGCGGAAGTGACCCGCGTGCCGATGGCTGTGCAATGGGGCTTTAGCGGGCAGTGCGACTGCGTACGATTAACATCAATAGAATTGAGATTAACAGCATTACACTTAGCACCACACCCGCCACTCGTAAAGCAACTGTCAGCGGGTTGATGGTTTGGGGTTGAAGGGGAGGGGCTTCTGCCGTTAGAATTTCTGCTTCGGGTGTTGCTTCCAGTGTTGCTTCCGGCACACTTGCCGCGACTTTTGCGGTTTCTGTTTCTGCTGGGGCGGCATTTCCGACCAGTGGTGTGTCGCCACTCCCGACCAGTGGTGTTTCCGCATTGGAAAGGTCGGGGGCAGGTGCGGCGCCCAGCATTGTCTCCGGTTGTGCTGTTTCCGGTATCTCAATAGTAACGGTGTTGGCTGTATCCGCGCTTGCCATTGCTCCCCCCTCCGCCACACTCGTTTGCATTACGGGGGTTGCGCTGGGGAGCCCTCCAAAGTAAAGATTTGCCGAAACGACCATCGCCAACAATGTAGACATGGCAATGCTTGCCCAGCACAAACTGTTGAACCAACGCGGTGACCACAATTGGGTTTGTGGATGAACTTGTTCGGGGCGTAGGGTAAAACTGCGTGGAATCTGCACGCTAGGCAGTTCGCGCAAGAGTTTGCGAGTCAAGCTTAGTTCAGCGAGTTCGCTTTGCAGGGTCGCATCACGCTTCGCGGCTTCCTGCACTTGGCGTGCTTCATCTGTCGGCAACATACCATCTAGGTAAGCCGAGATTCGCTCAAGTTGTTCGGGGGAAAGGTTTGCAGACATGTGTAAAAGCCAAAAATTAGAAAACTACGCTATTCGGCATGGTAAAGGGTTGTATTTTTCCCGACAAGGTTGGTAATTGCGTTCTTATTTAAAAAAACGTAATTTTCATCGCTTCGAAGGTTTGGGTAGAGACGGGACGCTTCTTATGTGCGTTCATTTGCTAGACGATACTTGTCCGGCAAAAGTTCCGAAAAAAGTCCACGCAGACAATTTCTTAAGCTTCCGCGTGCCCGTGCCAAACGGCTTTTCACTGTACCCAATTGCACTTTGGTAATGACAGAAATTTCATTGTAGTCGTAGCCTTGCACATCGCACAGCACAACGGTTACGCGTTGGTCTTCGGGTAAACTGGAAAGGCATTTTTGTACCGCGCGGGACATTTCGGCTCGTTCGCTGGCGGCAGATGGGCTTTCGGCAATGGAAAAAAGTGGAGAAGGGGCGGCACTTTCGGTGTCTGGTTCTACGGGCAGATCTTCCCAAGATGTGGCGGGGCGGCGTTTGCGGCGGCGTAGCTCATCGTAGCAGGCATTGGTGGCAATGCGCATGAGCCAGCTTTTAAATGAGCCGCCTCGGTAACTGCGTAGGTTTTTATAGGCAGAGATGAAGGCTTCTTGGGTGGCATCTGCCGCGGCATCTTCATCGCCCAAAATTCGATAACATAGGTTGTATAAACGGGCTTGATAGCTGAGTACCAACCGATTGAATGCGGGCAAGTCGCCATTTTGGGCTGTTTGGATGAGAATTTCTTCTTCCATAAAAGTTTTCTCGCAAGGAAAGAAAAACGAGTGCTCTGGTAAATAGACTGGGCAATTTTATTCTGCCGAAGATAGTACACGCGGGTATTGAATTGCGTTTTTTTGTTTATGGAGAAAAAGCGCAATTTTCATGTGTGCCGAGTATAAATGAACGCTGGGCGGTGATTTGGTAAATCATGCGCTAAGTAAGTATTGTATCTTGTTTTAGGAATATACTCAACAGGGGAAGTTGGTTGGGGTGCGGTTCAAAGTTTCGGAAA
>DKKK01000220.1:9582-12397 GCA_002455215.1 Anaerolineales bacterium UBA6668
AAACCCGTTTGGCAGACATCGATACGCATTCTCTGAAAAACTGAACCGCACCCAGTTGGTTTCTAATCCCTACTCCCTATGCCTAACCCCTTCCATGCTATAATCAAAGTATGAGCGCGTATGATGAAGCCTACAACGCCCGCTGGTATGACCCGGTGCTGGGCAGGTTCGCCCAAGCCGACACGATTGTCCCCAATCCGGTGGACGCCAAAGCCTTTGACCGCTATGCGTATGTGTATAACAATCCGGTGCGGTATAACGACCCGAGTGGGCATTGTATTGGGGCTGGCGGGAAAGTTAAAGCAGTCAAGGGGGCGGCTTCAACTCGCCTGACTAGCCACCAACAATCAGCCACTAGCAACCCGCCCCCAGCCATGCCAAGTCGAAATTCGGTGTGCTGGAAGCCTGGGTGCAAGAGCGAGCCAAGCGGCTGGTAGATGAAATTGGGCTGGACGCAATCGTCACGCGCATTCTAATCGCGCAGAGTTTGGAAGAATTATTCGGGGGGTAGTGAGATTGTAGCTAATACATTACGATAATGAGAAGCTTAGCAATTAATTTCCTGATGAGTTATGTCGCACTTTTTAGTAGAAAGCCAATGGAGTATCAATGAAGTCCAAAAATTTACGATTATTACTCGTGTTCAGTACTCTAATTTTCATTGGAATCAATGCAGTATTTGTTGTATTACCAGGTAAGGGAACAGGGCAAATGTGTCTAAATTCTGCCAGCACCCCAATAGGGTATATGAGCGATACGGATTGTTGGACGCTTGGCGGGATGGTGGACAAAGGCAATCAAGGCTTGCCAGTCGGCACTTCAAAGGATTATGTCTATGTTGCGAATGAATCATTGAAAATGTTTATTGTGGCGATAAGAAAAGATATAGATATTATTGATGCGAAAATGCGAGAAGAGAATAAAAATATCGAAAAACGAAACAAGATGATTAAAGTGATAGACGAAGGCACCTTGGATGATAGCGTTGTCGTTACTAGGAAGTTTACTACACCAATGAATACCCAAGGGGAGATAGAAGCCGCATTCAAGGATGCGGGTATTGAATTAGGGGAAGTTACATTCAACCCATTTGTAACAACTGGAAACACACAAACCGTTACAATAACTTATGATATGCTGGATGATAAAATTCTTGACTTAGTAATGGCTAATCTTGAATCAGAACATCGGATAGACGATCTTGAAAAAAATAAGGCAACGCTTGTCGCGTTAGAAGCTGTTGCTACTGCTACGTATAATTCAGGTGAAACCCTTGCGCTTAAGATTCTGTCATTTAGTGCTGGTAAATCATTCTTAGCTTGGACATTTTCGTCCACAACCAATACTTGGAACCCTCAAGAGCTTTCATCAGATGCTATTGTCTATTCTAAATTAGCCTACCCAGATAGAACTACCAATCTAATGAATGCCTTCCTTAGAGATAGTAGCTGGTGGCGTACAACAGTTGGTCAATCGTTGGGGAATCTTACAAGGACAAAAGATAGTTTGACCAATGCACACGCGAATCCGAGATAACATTACGAAGTCTTCAGTAATTTGGTTTCAATACGGTGGTAAATGGCTTTTTTTGTACTAGAGAAAAGTTGCAATACTGACCCTTATCGAACATTGTTGGAAAATATTTACATTATCGGGAAAATTTTTGACCTACAAGTAAATTTGTCGAAGTAATTTGGAAAGTATATTGTGAAATTGATAAACTCAGCTTTTCATTTGATAGGGCAAGTATTTTTCTGAAATTTGGCAGATTTTGCCAAAAACCTAATATGCCGTTAGTGTGTTTGACTTTAATAAAACAATGGAGTACCAATGAAGTCCAAAAATTTACGATTATTAATCGTATTCAGCACTCTAATTTTCATTGGAATCAATGTATTATTTGTTGTATTACCGGGTAAAGGAGTAGGGCAGATGTGTCTAAATTCTGCCAGAACCCCAATTGGTTATATGAGCGATACAGATTGTTGGACGCTAGGTGGGGCAGTGGACAAAGGCAATCAAGGCTTGCCACCGGACACGTCAGAATATCATGCTTATTTTGCGAACGAACAATTACGTATGTTCATAAGCAACCTGCAAGCAGATAAAGATATTCTTGAAAAGACAATTGTAAAATTACGGGTTGAAATCGAATCGCGTACACAACAAATAAATGTGATGACTGAAAAGATGAATTCAATGACTGACTTTGAAACCCCACAGAAAATAACGTTTGACATGGGTTCAATGACAAAAGATGAAGTTGAAGCAAAAATTAAAGAACTCGGGTTCAATCCTGATGAATTTATTGGGACATGGGTGGGCAATGGAACTTTAGAGATAAAATATACAGAAAAGTCTAAATTGAATTCTAATATTTTAGAGCTTAGACTAGCTAATGTTGATGATAATATTGCTATCATGTATCTTCAAAAAAACCTTGAAACAATAACGTTGTTGGAGATGGTTGCCATTGAATCCTTAAACACAGGCGGAACTCTCGCGGTAAAGGGNNGACATAGGTCTACTTATATATGACACATCCACGGAATTGGTTATCAAACCCATTGATGGGGGCTATCCTACAGATACGATAGTTCAAATCAAACATTTCTATCAAACAAAACTGTTTTGGAAATCATTGCTGGGGAAATTTTTGGGGAATATGTTTCGAGTAAGAACAGGAGAATAGCTATTGAGTTGATGCCAAGTGAGTTAATGTGGTTTGAAACGGGAAGAAAAGTTCCCCAAGTTAAGGAAACGGCTTCCGCTCGCGCCTACTCCCTATTCCTTAACCCCTTCCATGCTATAATCA
>DKKK01000220.1:12470-19856 GCA_002455215.1 Anaerolineales bacterium UBA6668
AACCTATTTCAGGACGAGACACAAAACACAAATTCTCATTTTGTCCATACCCCCAAAACCTCCACCACTCCTAACCAGACCATCCATATTTTCTCCACAATTCTATTAGATAATAAGAATGTAAACAAACACAAACAACACATTCTTTAGGAGATAATCTTATGTTTCGTACTCGTAAATTTTGGCTTCGTTTCGTTGGTGGCTTAATTGTACTCGGTGCATTGGTCGCTGGCATTGGTGGCGCATTCCGCGCCGGATTTGTAAAAGGCATGTCATCCAACCCTGAGATGATGGCAAGCATGATGGCTATGCACGGGGGTGGAATGCACAACGGAATGCAAGGGGGAGCTATGGACGGCGATTGCATGATGTCTGCCACACCTAACGCCGATGGCACGAACACCCAACAAAACTGCACCATGATGGGCGGTGGAATGTATGGCCGACATGGTGGCATGATGGGTGGATATGGTAGGGGCGGTTTTGGTGGGCATCGTGGCGGTTTCTTCCCGCTCCTTTGCCTCCTGCCCTTGCTTTTCCTCTTCCCGCTCTTCATCTTCAAGTCTATGATGTGGCGGCGTTTTGGTCGACATCACAACGGGCATGGTTGCCACCACGGCAATCACCAGCCCGCCGATGCTCCTGCGCCAAACGCATCTGCAAGCTCCGATACAAGTAGTGACTCCCAAGANNTTTCCCGCCAATGGCTGTTCCTTTAACCTATGGCATAGAGCACCCCCCCCCAGATTTTTTACGGAAAAACCCCAGGTTACATGCGTACGGCATATTCGTGTGAGAAAACTATGGTATCGTTGTAACCAACCCGCTTCGCTCACACACCCTTTACCCATCTGCATTGCTTACTTACCATGCCCACCATTCTTGTTGTTGATGACGAGCCACGCATCGTCAAACTTGCCCGTGATTATTTGGAAAAAGACGGCTATCAAGTCATCAGTGCCCAAGACGGCAACCATGCCCTGTTACTGGCACGCAGTGAACCGGTTGACCTAATTGTGCTAGACTTAATGCTTCCGGGCTTAAATGGCTGGGAAGTGTGCCGTGCTTTGCGCCGTGAAAGCAACGTACCCATCATCATGCTCACTGCCCGTGCCGAAGAAAGTGACCAGATTGTCGGTTTAGAATTAGGTGCAGACGACTACATCACCAAACCCTTTTCACCGCGTGCATTGGTTGCGCGGGTGCGAGCGGTGTTGCGGCGGGTCAACCAGCCCGAACCGCAAAACGCCCTCTTGGTGGTGGGCGATTTGCAAATTGACATGAAAGGACATCGCGTCTCGCTAGCGGGTACGCCCTTGCACCTGACCCCCAATGAATTTCGCTTACTCAGCGTCTTTGCCCAACACCCACGCCAAACACTCACCCGCGAGCAACTGCTTGACCAACTCCACGGCATTAGCCTACCGGGTTTTGACCGCAGTATTGATTCACATATCAAAAATTTACGCCGTAAGCTCGAACCCGACCCTGCCAACCCGCGCTATATCGAAACAGTTTATGGCATCGGCTATCGTTTCAATGGGTAATCCTTATGCCAAAGTCATTTTCGCACGTTGCTCACTCACGCCGAAAGTTGTGGTTTCCCTTTCTAGTAATATTTGTGCCGATGGCAATGCTGTTTGTGTCTAGCTTGCTGGTACTAACCTTTGCATTTAGTGGGCAGTTTACCCACATGGATGACCACGACATGAGCATGCATCGCTTTCCGCCCACTGCATTCTTTTGCTTATTTCCGTTAGCTGTGATAGGCGGCTCTTGGCTGATTGGCACATGGTCTTTTCGGCGGGTAGCAACCCCGGTGGCAGAAGTAATGAACGCGGCAGATGCGGTTGCCAACGGCGATTTGCAGGTCAAGCTCAAAGAAAACCAACGAGGTCCGTTTCGCGGCTTGCAAAAAAGCTTCAACCGCATGACCGAAGCCCTTGCCCATGCTGAGCAACAGCGCCGCAACCTGACCGCCGATGTCGCCCACGAATTACGTACTCCCTTGCACATCATACAAGGCAACTTGGAAGGCGTGCTGGACGGCGTGTACGAACCCACCCCAGAGCATATTCAGGCAACCTTAGATGAAACCCGCCTGCTGGCGCGCTTGGTCAGCGATTTGCAAACACTCTCTCTTGCCGAAGCTGGGCAATTGCCGCTCTACCCTACCCAAGTATCGGTTACTGACTTGTTGCAAGATGCACAAGTACGCTTTAGCGGGCAAGCACAACTGGCAGAAATTCAACTCTTGTTGGATTTACCCCCCATTGCGGAGAATTGGTTATTGGATGTAGACGTAGACCGCATTGAGCAAGTGCTTAACAACCTGCTCGCCAACGCTTTGCGCCATACACCTGCGGGTGGACGCGTCACCCTCAGTGCAGAACTTCAGTCAGAGCGCATAGCCCTGCAAGTGCAAGACACCGGCACAGGCATTGCGCCAGAAGAACTGCCGTACGTCTTTGACCGCTTTTGGAAGAGCGACCCAGCACGCAAACGGCAAGTCGGTAGCAACAGCGGGCTAGGCTTGGCAATTGCCCGCCAGTTGGTGCAAGCGCAGGGTGGAGAGATACAAGTGGCAAGTGCGCCCGGACAGGGCGCTTGCTTTACGATAGTTCTGCCGCTCGCCTCCGATTCTGCCGAACAAAAATAGCAATCATTTGCAA
The DNA here is from genome assembly GCA_002455215.1 of Anaerolineales bacterium UBA6668. Lineage (GTDB taxonomy): Bacteria > Chloroflexota > Anaerolineae > Anaerolineales > UBA6668 > UBA6668. Next base: position 15,143 of record DKKK01000220.1, read on the forward strand.
AAAAAAACGCTCACTGGTATCATTTCCCCATGTTCGCCAACCATTTCGCTTATCGGTATTATTTTAGCGACCGCTTGTCCGCGCCGCTGTAACCCGCTTAAGCAACTGTTTCAATACGGCAAGCGTGGGACACATCGGTCTCACGCTTTTTTTGTTAATTTTTTAGGAGAATCCTTATGACCGTTGTTCGGGGCGTGCGCGGCGCCATCACTGTTACCAGCAATTCGCGTGAAGAAATCTTAACCAGCACGGGCATTTTGCTCAAAACCATGATTTGGGCAAACGACATTCGTTCCGAAGATGTCGCATCGGCTTTTTTCACCGTCACCCCCGACCTAAATGCCGAATTCCCCGCATTGGTGGCACGCGCCCTCGGCTGGAGCAACGTGCCTTTGTTGTGCGCCTACGAACTATCCGTCCCAAACAGTTTACCACTGTGCATTCGCATTTTACTGCATTGGAACACCACCCGCGCCCAGACCGAAGTTCAGCATGTCTATTTGCGTGATGCCGAGCGCTTGCGCCCCGACCTGAAAGCCAACTGGGGAATCGTGCCAATGGACGTCCTGAACCATGAAGTCGAAATGGCAATGCAGTCCATCAAAAAACTGAAAGGCTAGTGGCACAGGGAATAAGCAAAATACAGGAGCAAAACCATGATCATTATAATGAAAAATAGCGCTACAACCCAACAAATTGCGCAGGTCGTGGCGCGGGTCGAGCGCGATGGCTTCACCGCTCACCTTTCGCAAGGTGAAGAACGTACCATCATCGGCGTCATTGGTGATGACCGCCCGATAGACCGCTCCATTTATGAGCTGTATGAAGGGGTGGAAAAGACCGTGCCTATTCTGAAAAAATTCAAACTGGCATCCCGCGATTTTCAGCCGGAAGTGAGCCAATTCCGCGTGGGTGGGGTGAAAATTGGTGGGAAAGAGTTGGTCATCATGGCAGGACCGTGTGCAGTGGAAGGGCGTACCAAATTGCTAGAAATTGCCCATGCCGTCAAGGAAGCGGGAGCCAATTGCCTGCGGGGTGGGGCGTTTAAGCCGCGCACCAGTCCCTATGCCTTTCAGGGCATGGGCGAAGAAGGGCTGGAAATCTTGGCAGAAGCCCGTGAACAAACCGGTTTGCCCATTGTCACCGAAGTCATGTCCACCGAACAAGTGCCACTGGTGGCGAAGTATGCCGATATTTTGCAAATTGGGGCACGCAACTGCCAAAACTATGCTTTGCTAACGGCAGTGGGCAAGAGCGGACACCCGGCACTGCTCAAGCGGGGCATGGCAACCACCATTGAAGAATGGTTGATGAGTGCAGAATATATGCTGGCACAAGGCAATCGGCGCGTCATGATGTGCGAACGCGGCATTCGCACATTTGAAACCGCCACCCGCAATACCGCCGATATTAACGCGCTTGCCGTGCTCAAACACCTGACCCACCTGCCGATTGCCTTTGACCCCAGCCATGCCACTGGCAAATGGGAGTATGTTTTGCCGGTAGCGCGTGCCGGGGTTGCCGCCGGAGCAGATTGCTTGCTGGTGGAAGTTCACCAACACCCGGCAGAAGCTTGGTCCGATGGGGCGCAAAGCCTAACCCCCGAACGTTTTCACACCTTGGTCACACAAACCCACGCGGTTGCCGCCGCCATTGGGCGTGCCTAATAGAATATTCATATGTTTGAACTGGAATCCGCCGTTGTGACTGTAGTCGGTTTGGGGTTGATGGGTGGCTCGGTGGCACTTGGGCTGAAGGGGCACTGCCAACNNACGCTCCCGTTGGAAGAAGCCCTGCCCCTAACCCATATTCTCATCTTGGCGGCTCCGGTACGAGCTATTTTGGGCCTGCTCAAAAGCCTGCGCCAACTGCCCCCACCCCCCCAGACCGTTTTGGTCATAGATTTAGGCTCTACCAAGAACGACATCATCCAAGCCATGACCTTGCTCCCCGATATCTACCACCCGATTGGCGGGCATCCGATGTGTGGCAAGGAACTGCCGGGCATTGAACACGCCGAAGCGGCAATGCTACGCGGGGCGACCTTTGCGCTGACACCGCTCAAACGCACCAGCCCAGCCGCCAAACAATCTGCCATCGCTCTGGTGCGCACACTCGGAAGCACACTCATCGAACTGAACGCCGCCCGCCACGACCGCTTGGTCAGCATCACCAGCCACCTTCCCTACTTGCTGGCATGTTCTGCCATTGCCACTGCCAGCCATTACTTGNNTTTGGGGCAAAACGACCCGGAAATTCGCCGCATGATGGCAAGCGGCTTCCGCGATACCACCCGCGTTTCGGCAAGTGATGTGACGGTGATGCACGATATCTTGCGCACCAACCGCATTTATGTAAAATTAGCTCTTGAACAAAATCGTCAAATGTTACAACGTTTGGAAGAATTGCTCGACCATGAAAACCCGGAAACGTTGCGTTACTGGCTCGAAGATTTGCGCTCCGAACGATTGCGTTATTTTCCACCGATACCCAAACCGTCTTGGTTTTATCAAACTCAAATTTACAGTATGATCATTCACGGAACCACTCAACCCCTAATGGGTACAACGACTTTGGCAGGCGATAAATCTATCTCGCACCGCGCATTGCTCCATGCCGCCCTGAGCCCCGAAACCAGCCATTTGCAAAATATCTTGCGGGCGGGCGTGACAGAAGCGATGATTCGCTGTTTGCGCCAATTGGGTGTGCAGATTGAAGGCGAAGGCAGTGAATTGGCAATTACCGGCGGCAATTGGCGACAGCCCGGCGGCGCGTTGGATTGTGGCAATTCCGGCACAANNAACCTTTTCGTGTGCAGTTAACCGGCACAACCGGTTTGCAACGCCGCCCAATGGGGCGGGTGGCAGACCCCTTGCGGGCAATGGGCGCACAAGTGGAAGGCAATTACGCGCCACTCGCCATGCAGGGCGGTAATTTGCGCGGGATAGAGCACAGCACGGCAGTGGCTTCGGCGCAGGTGAAGGCGGCAATTTTGCTAGCCGCTTTGCAGGCGGAAGGTCCCACCACCATCCACGAACCCGGTCCCAGCCGTGACCACTCCGAGCGCATGTTACGCGCCTTGGGGATTGATGTGCGCTCGGAAGGGCATCATATCACGCTGACCCCCAGTGGCAAACCGCTCCCACCCACCCACCTGACCTTGCCGGGCGATTTCTCCAGTGCTGGCTTTTTAATTGGTGCGGCATTGGTGGTGCCCGGTAGCCAGATTACGGTGGAAGGGGTGGGGCTGAACCCCACGCGTACCGGTTTGCTAGACGCGGTGCAAGCGATGGGCGCACAGGTGACGCTCCGCAACGCACGGGAAGTGGCAGGTGAGCCGATTGGCGATTTGACGGTCACCTATAGCCCCTTGCAGGCGATTGAAATCAAGGGCGATTGGGTGGTGCGCATGATTGATGAGTTCCCGATTTTTGCGGTCATTGCCAGCCGTGCCAACGGGCGGACTGTGGTGCGTGAAGCTGAAGAACTGCGCTTGAAAGAGAGTGACCGTATCTCGGTTTTGGCGGGCGAATTGCGCAAGATGGGCATTGAGATTGAAGAATTTCCCGATGGGTTTGCCATTACAGGACCGCAAGCCATCCACCCCGCTCAGGTGGATAGCCACGGCGACCATCGCTTGGCAATGTCATTGGCAATTGCGGGCATGTTGGCAAATGGGCAAACCGAAGTGCAAAACGCGCAGGCAGTGCATGAGAGTTTCCCGACTTTTGTCTCACTCTTCAGCCGCTTGGGCGCACGCTTGCACGGCAATTAGGCTGGGCTGAAGGGGGAACGTGGAAATGCAAAAGTGTTGGCGGGATGTGTGAATGTTAAACCAAAACGGAGCGCGATTCGTAAAAATCGCGCTCCGTTTGCTTTCTAAACTTGCCCCAATGATTACCGACTGGGTATCACCCCTAATTGTTGCATCAAACCCAAGGCATTGGTGGTTTGCCACTCGGCAGTCACTTTTCCATCCTTAACTTCGCGAATAAATTGTCCGGTGCCCAATACCCGCTTTCCAGTGGCTGGCACACCATAGAAACTCCCCGAATGGGTCATTTCATTGGTGTAATCAACCGAAACCAAATCTCCTTCGCCAATCACGCGGAGAAATTTCATATTCATTTCGGTCATTCCTGCACACAATACATTGCGCATAAAATAAATGTACTGTTGCTTGTTGATGGGCGGGTTTCCATCTCCAATATACTGAAAGTCATCTGCTAGCAAATTTTCGACCTGCTCCCATTCGCCGTTCATAATTGCCCGCGAGACACCGAGTGCGATTTCTTTATTTTGTTCCATGTTTTTGCTCCATTTGGAAAAGATAGGTTGTCAAAACGATTGTAAGTGATATTTGATACGGCTGAAAGCTACGCTTTTTCTCTGAGGGGAGAAAGCCCCCGATATTTGGCGCGTGTATCGAATAAATCCGTATCGAACATAATTCTATCTTGAACGGCGAAAAAAACAAGTACGCACTATTTTGTGGCATAGTATCAAAAAGGATACCGAGTGAATCCGAAGAATTTTGGTCTGTGGCTCGTTCCATCCTAAATAGAACTTGATGAGAAAGCCGCAAACAAAGTGAATGGACTGCTCCTTGGGTCGTGCTGGTGGGGTAGTGCCTATTCAGGGCAACCGCATGAAAGGTTGGGTGACGAAATAGTGCATAACGGCATGCGTTAGGCTGATTTTTACATCAATCCGC
>DKKK01000139.1 GCA_002455215.1 Anaerolineales bacterium UBA6668
CTTTTTCATGCGGTTGCCCTGAAGAGTTAAGGGGTGAGGGAAGTTGGAAGAAGGTGTAAACCCAGACCAGTCGTCGCACTTTTCGATTATCAAACCGAGACCTAACAAAGTCTTTGAGAGCCGTTTGGTCTTTTTTAGAACCGAATCGAATCGAGACCTAACAGGTCTTGGAGACCTGTTAGGTCTTGTTAAATTTTCGATCATCAAACCAAGTCCTGTTAGCTCTGGTTTTGCAAGGTCAAGCGCACACTGGTTCCCTGACCCGGCTGGCTGTGCAGGTGAATTTCGCCATGTTGAGCTTGCATCAAGGCTTGGGCAATTGCCAACCCTAACCCAGAGCCGCCACTGTCTTTTTCGCGGTCGTGGCTGGCACGGTAAAAACGCTCAAATACCCGTGAAAGATGTTGCGGGGCAATGCCAACCCCATCGTCTTGTATGGTTAGGTGGGTTTTGTGAGCGCTGGTTTGGCTGGTGATGCGAATGGTGCAACCATCCGGATTATGACGCATGGCATTGTCGAGCAAGATGAGCAAAACCTGTTGCAAACGCGCCGGGTCTGCTTGGATGCTGGCAGTCGCAACCTGATTTTCAATGCGGCACTTGCGCTCTTCTGCCAGCTTTTGCAAACGCTCTACCCCGCTTTGCACAATCTCGCCAAGTTGCACGGGTTGGAGCGCAATTGGCAGGCGGTGGGCATCTAGGCGCGAGAGTAAGAGTAAATCTTCCACCAGCCGATTCATCTCATCGGTTTCTTTGACAATATCGCCTAGCAGTTCGCCCGCTTGGGTTGGGTCGTTGACCATACGCCGTTGCGCCATTTCGGCGCTGGCACGCAAAAGGGTGAGCGGGGCACGCAGTTCGTGGCTGGCATTGGCGATGAAGGCTTGCTGGTTTTGCCAAGCGCGGTGCGCCGTGGCTAGGCTTTGCCCTGCCACCACCCAGCTTGCCACACCCAAACCCAGCCACAGCCCCACCCCCATCAATGATAAACCCACCAACAGGCGATAAAGGACTGCATTTTCCTGGGCAACACTCTTTCCCGCCTGAAAAACCCATTCATCGGTCACTTTTAGGCTAAACAAGCGCACCGGCTCGCCTTGTTGGGTGGTGATGGTGCGCCAATCCTGTCCTTTTGCAAAAGCAGTTTGCACGGCTGAATTGTCCAAAACGGTGTCGGTTGGCTGAAAATTTTCTGCGTATAGGTTGCCTTCTTGGTCTGCCAGAGTCACCAGAACTGCCTTCTGTGCGGCAGAGTAAAAGGTGCGTTCATGTTTGGGTTGATCTTCGTGGTCATCATCGTCATGCTCAGTTGGATAAGTGGGTGACGACTGCCCATCCACTTTTTGCAGGAGTGAAACAGGTACGGGTAAGCGGGCAGAACGAATGCTATCTGCCATGCCTTGACGGATGGTGTTTTCGACAGATTGGTATAAGTAACCGGCTACCAACCAATAGCTAACGCCAATGACAAACAACACAAATAACAAGCTAATGCCAGAGTAGAGTAAAGTGAGCCGAAGGCGAATATTGGCAAACACGGGGTTAGTCTCCATTTAAGCGATAACCAATGCCCCGCACGGTTTGGATGGGGTCGGCATAGCCGGGCAGGTTGAGTTTGCGGCGCAGGTAGGAAATGTACACATCTACCATAGAAAATTGCACATCGTGTTGGTAAGACCACACATAGTCGAGAATTTGCTGGCGTGAAAGGCTTTGACCTGGGTGGCGCAGGAAAAATTCCAGCAAGTTCCATTCGGTGCTGGTCAAATCAAGCGTAAAGCTCCCGCGCCGAGCGGTATGCGCCCGCAAGTCCATGACCAAATCGCCTAGCCGCAGTTCTTCACGGGCACCGCTGTTGGGTTGATGCCGCCGCGAGAGTGCCCGTAAGCGAGCGAATAATTCTTCAAAGGCGAATGGTTTGCTTAGGTAGTCATCTGCCCCGCTATCCAAACCGGTCACGCGGTCTTCGATTTGACTGCGGGCAGTGAGCAGAAGCAGTGCAGTGTGAACCCCTGCCGAGCGGGCAGAACGGCAAATGGCAGGACCATCGCGCCCGGGAAGCATCCAATCTACCACAGCCACGTCATAAATATCGCGCAACAGCAGTTCCAACCCGCCATTGCCTTCATGTACGGCGTCCACCTGCCAACCTTCATCTATAATGGCTTGGGTCAGTAAGCGGGCAAGTTTTTTGTCGTCTTCAATGATTAAGATTCGCATTTTGAGTTCGGGACGCAGATTGAACGGATGATCGGATGACGCGGACTAGATATGTGGGGCGTTCCAGTTTGTAGGCAGAGAATGGTTATGATTCGCATTTTGAGTTTGGGCGCAGATTGAACGGATGATCGGATGACGCGGATTAGATATGTGGGTTCTTCCCTGATAGCAAGGGCGGAGAATGATAACTGGATAAGCCAAACAGCCGTATCCTATTCTCACAATTCACAACAAACTATTCTCTCATTATTCCACACAATTCTTGGAAAATTCTTGGAAAGTTGAGCGGTTGGCTTAAGAATTTTCACAGAAACAAATTGTATCCTATTCACAATCAAACAAACGTTTTGATTATTGGAACAAAACATCTCTACCACCCGTTGCCTTCATATGCAACACGGGAGCAAAACACTCAACATATTTTGGAGAATACTCATGTTAAAAAAGACCCTGTTAATTCCGGCGGTTGCCGTGACAGCCTTTGCCCTGGTGGCTGGCGGAAGCCTTGCCATGCGCCAAGCTTCTTCCAATCTGACCAACACCCCTGCTGTAGCCGCAAGCGCGGTTCCCAATGACACATCTGCTTTGCAAAGCGAAGCACAAAAGCTCGAAGCGCAATACCAAGCGGCACTTGCGACTGCCACACAAAACAACCTAGTTTCTGAAGTGCAAGCGCAAAACACCACCCCACCCCAGCCAACTGCCACCAGCCAGTTTGCCATTAGCGAAGCAAAAGCTCGCGAACTCGCCCAACAAGCCGTGCCCAATGCCGAAATTACCCGCATCGAGTTGGTAAATTTTCAAGGAACAGTAGCTTGGGAAGTCAGCTTTGCCACTGGCAAGCTGTATCTCTCCGCCGATAGCGGTGAAGTGCTGTATGACGGCGCATCTAGCCAAGCACAACTGGGTAACGCGGGCACTGGCGGCGGGTTCCACCCGGAAGGTGATGACGACTCGGATGATTTTGGTGAACATCATGGGCATCATCGCGGTCACGAAGGCGGGTTCAACCCCTTTGAATCGCACGATGAGCATGACGACTAGGAGGACGCTCAAATGGCTAACCCCACACGCAAATCATCCCCAGCCACACCGTTTACTTACGGGTTACTCTCTGTTTCGGTGGCAGGCACAGTAGCCGGATATTTACTGATTGCCAATACCACCTATTACCCGCCGGTGGGTGAAGCAGTCGGTGAGACTCCAGTGGCAGAAAGCACAGCACAGCCCGATTATCAGGCGACCATTGCGGCACTCTCTGCCAAGCTGACCGCCCTGCCCACCCAACAGCTAATTTCTGCCAGCGCAAACGCGACCATGATAGCCCCCCAACAATTGGTTGTGCCGGCACAAATTGTAGGGGGCGCGCCCACTGCCACACCAGAAGTTTTAGTCGTTCAAGAAACTGCCATTCCACAAGAAGCACTCCTACTACCTACCGAAACCGCAGTGCCCACAGCAGAACCCACTCTCGTAGTTGAAGCGACAGCAGTGGACATCAACAGCCTGCCTTCAGTGGTATTGCCTACCCAAGTGCCACCGCAAACCAACTTCAGTTTTCCGCCTGCCCGCAGTGGCTCGTCAAACTAACCCGTTATTATGGAAATCGCTCACTTTCGCGCAATGGGCAGTCAGATGGGTATTTGGCTCGATTGTTCCCCCGCAATCGCTACCAGCCTGTTTGCTCAAGCGCAAACTTGGTTCGAAAATTGGAACGCCCGCTTTAGCCGTTTTTCACCTACCAGTGAGCTAAGCCTGTTGAACGCACAAGGACATGCTGTGGTAAGTGACGAATTTTGGCAGGTGTTGGAGATTGCCGACCAAGCCGTGCGCGAAAGTGATGGCTTGTTTAATCCGCTGGTGCTGAACGCGGTGCAAGCGGTGGGTTACCAAAGCAGTTGGTCACCCAATCATGCCCCAATCCATCTCGCCCCTTCTCAACCCGCCGCCCCACTCGTTGCTTGGGAGCGGGGCATCCATCGTGACCCCAAAACCCAAGAAGTTTGGCTGGCGGAAGGTCAAGCACTGGATTTGGGGGGAATTGTCAAAAGTTGGGCGGCAGATACTGCTTGCCAACGGCTCACTGCCTTTGCCCCGTGCCTTGTCAATGCCGGTGGGGATATCGCCGCCGGGCGTGTCTTGCAAAATGGCAGTTGGTGGCCCGTTGGGCTGGTCAATCCCTTTCAGCCGGAGAAAGACCTGCTGATGGTGGCGGTTTCTCGGCAGGGAGTGGCAACCAGCGGGCGAGATTTGCGCCAATGGCAGTTAAATGGTGCGGCAAAGCACCACATTATAGACCCGCGCACCGGCGATAGTGCCGCCACCGATATACTCAGCGTGTCAGTCGTAGCGGACACTACCCGCCAAGCCGAAACCGCCGCCCGCAGTGTACTCATCTTGGGCAGTCAGGCTGGCATGGCGTGGTTAAGTCGCAAGCCACATCTTGCGGCTTTAGTCGTTTTAGCAGATAGCACGATTCTGATGACCGAAAATTTCCGCGCTCATCTTTTGCAAACCCTTACACAGGAGACTGTTTTATGAACCCATCAACCAAAATCCAATCATCGTCTGGTGAAAATACTTGGCTTACCTACTTTTTACTAATCACCGCAATTTTTAGCGGGACGCTCCTTGCTTTGTGGCTAGTGCCCGATTTGACCAGTGGAGTCAAAGCCAATGCCACCCACGCCGCTTGGTTTCTTTCGCGCTCAACCGGCATAACCGCTTATTTACTCAATTGGCTTGGCATGGTGTTTGGTGTTTTGATGAGCACCCGCCTTGCCCGAAAATTTCCCGGAAATCTGTTTAGTTACGATACGCACCAGTTTTTAGCCATACTCAGCCTGCTCTTTGCAGTGATCCATGCTTTTGTGCTGTTGGGCGATGCCTACATCGGTTACAATTGGTTTCAAGTGCTCTTCCCATTCACCACTCAGGGCGACGATATCTTCTGGGTGGGTGTCGGTCAACTCAGTTTGTATTTGTTAGGTGCCTTGGTACTCAGCTTTTATGTGCGGCAATGGATCAGCATGAAGGCTTGGCGGGCGGTACACTATTTGAGTTTTTTCACTTACCTCCTATTTGTGCTACACTCCGTTTTTAGTGGCACCGATTCGCAAAGTTTGGCGTGGATGTATTGGCTGACGGCGGGAAGTTTGGGGGTGCTGATTGCCCTGCGCCTAGCACTTAAATTAGATAGCTGGCTATTTGTGGATGAAAAACGCAAACGACCTGCTACCCGAGCTAGCCAGAGCAAACTCCACACTTCTTAAGGATTATTGTGCGTGAAAGCCTGTACTAGTTGTAGGCTATTTTATCTACTCCACCATTTTTATCATGAACATCAAAAAAATCTTACTCTATGGAATTGCCGCATTGGCGGGCTTGTTTCTACTCATCCAATTAGTGCCCTTCGGGCGTGACCACACCAATCCAGCCGTCCAGCAAGAGCCCAATTGGGACAGCCCGCAAACCCGTGAATTGGCGGTGCGTGCCTGCTATGATTGCCATAGCAACGAAACGGTGTGGCCCTGGTATTCAAATATTGCCCCCGTTTCATGGATTGTGCAAGACCATGTGCTTGAAGGGCGCGAGAAGCTAAACTTTAGCGAATATGGCATTGCCCGAAGTGAAACTGGTGAAGGAGAAGGAGAAGGTGACGAATATGAAAACGAAGGTTATAATGGCAGGCACGAACAGGAGGATGTGGAAGAAATGGTGGAAGAAATTGAGCGGGGCAATATGCCGCTCCAAGATTATCTGCTAATGCACCCGAATGCAAACCTAACGGCGGCAGAAAAAGAAGCACTGATTGCCGGTTTGGAAGCGACTTTCGGCAAATAAAGCCTGCTCGCAAAGAAAAGAGACGCTGTGTTAGCGTCTCTTTTGGATTCGGGTAATTTTTTTCAATGATACTCGGCACGGGTGGAATATAGCTGTGATTGCGTCTGCCTTCCCTACCACTTTTCTAATCCGCGTCATCCGACCATCCGTCCAATCTGCGTCCCGAATCAGGA
>DKKK01000084.1 GCA_002455215.1 Anaerolineales bacterium UBA6668
ATTTGGCGGCGTTGTTGGGTTGCCCAACCCCAATAACCCCTAGGGCAACCGCCACCAATGCCACTGCACCCACCCAGCGGAAACGGGGCTCCCGGGCAAGTTCCTTCTTCCCAAAGATGGCTTCCAATTGCTCGCCACCCCAAAACATAAAGAGTGCCATTGCCACCACTAGTAAAACCACGATACCCGTTGGCAAGTTGAACACATCCATCAAAGTGAGCCGTCCAAAATAAGTGCTATGCCAAAAGCTGTCAAAATATTTTTCAGTCTCACCGAATAAGAACACGCCAAAAAACGCGCCGAGCAAGTAAAAAATACCGTCAATTTTGAGCGTAGAAGCAGAAACTAAGGACGTGCCGGGGCAAAAGCCGCCAACAATAAAGCCCACACCCATAATCAGCCCGCCGACAATGCCCGGAAGCAGGTAGGTTTCGGGCACATACACCAAATTGAAATTTAGGATACCCACCGCAGAAGAAAAGAATATCAACACCATTGCCGTCACAATTGCGCCGAACATCACTTTCAAAACCGTTAGATCCGTAAAATAAAACTGTGCGGCTAGCTTTTTAGAATTGCCAAAGCCCGACATCTCTAACACAAAACCAAATGCAAACCCGATGACCCCAAAGACCAGATAAGTCCATGGGTTTTCTGCCAGTGGCTTCAAAAATACATCCAGTGGGAAAATCGCCATAATATGCTCCTAGCGGCTGAAATTACCGCCATGCCTTGCGGATGAAATATGCCAATGCGTATGCGCCAGCAAAAATGCACAACATCAGCGCCCACGAACCCGCCGAAAGGGTAGCACCACCACTCAGCGCTTGCCCAGAAGTGCAACCCCGTGCCATGCGTGCCCCATATGCCATAATCGTACCCCCTACAAAAGCCAGCATTAAGCGCGTGCGGTTGGAAATTCGGGGTCCCTTATTTAGTTCGGGCTTGAAGCGGGAAAAAATGAGCCCGGATGTCATTCCGCCCAGCACCGCCCCAAAAACAACCGGCACACTCCAATCGTCCAACGGGTTTTTGGCACCCCCCGCCAACTTTAGCAGGTAAGGGGTGCGGTCAATGTGTCCGGGCGCAACCACATCTTGGGCGGCGGCAACCAGCCGATTCATGCCACCGGACGCACCTAAACCATTGCGTGTGAGCAAAAATGCCAAAAACAACACAATACCGAGCAACATACCCCCCAAATAAGGGTGGATGTAAGGCTTGGCAGGGCGGGCAAAAAGCTTGCCCCAAAAAGTGGAAGGTTGAGAAGTTTGCATAGTTAGGTGAGAGTTGAAAAAATCAGGTATAGCTTACACGGCTGGGAACTGCCCTTTGCTTCTAAATAGGGAAAGGGCAGTGTAGTCCTGTGTTGAATCGATGCTGGATAAACCAACCAGCGGGTGCGAAAGGCTTATTCATAACCAGTCATCATGGCTTGAATGGCAGAAAGGGGGCGGTCGGAAGTTGTGGTCAGATAGACATGCGCCACAATGAAGGTGGCAAACAGCCACGCAACCATGCTATGAATGGGCGCCAACACGGGCAAGCCCCCCAACAAGTTGGAAATTTGCCCCCATTGCTGAACACCCCACATCAACCCGCCGGTGATGATTTGCAGGGGCAAGAGCACATTCAAAATGCCAAAATAGGTCAGTTGTTGGAGCGGGTTCAGTTTGCGCTCAGCAGTTTTTTCAAAAGGGTGGGGTGCTTGGCGGAAGATGCCCTTTAGGTAAAACTTCGCTTGCAGAATGGCTTGGTCAAAGAAACCATACGGCTTGGGGATGAATTGTTGAATTTCACCGCTGACCAAGTGATAGAACAGCGAAAGCAAGGCATTTACCACCAGTAATGCCGCCAATGTATTATGCACAGCGACCACCCCACGGAAACTGAACATACCAAACATCTCTGGACGGTGGATGATAAGCCCAGTGATTAGCAAAAGGACAATGGCAAAAGTTTGCATCCAATGCCAGAAACGTTCATACACGCCATACAGGTACTGTTTATCTGTACCATCGTGCTGGTGTTTGGGCTTCCGCAGGCTGGTGTAATAGCGTAACCCACCATGTGCTGTCACAGCCAGCAACACACCAACAAACAACCCAGCACCCAGCCAGTCTATCCAATGCACGCGGTCAAAACCGAATACATACAATTTTTGAGCGTGGACGGCTGGTTTGTAGCCGAGAGAACCATCCGATTGTGAGATAAATTCCCCATTGGCGACCACATTGCTATCGCTGACAAACTGCAACTGCACCCCCGCGGGTGCTTGGCTGACCAGAGAAAACGCTACCCCAAGCCGCGAGTGATCGCTGTGACAATCACTACACGTTTGCGAGAGCCATTTGCCATTGATGACATTGTGGTTGATGCTGTATGGATAAACCTGCCCGATAATTTTTGGATTCTGGACTCCAACCGCCGTTAAGCGCTCCGCCACCAGTGCTTGTTTTTCAGCACTGTCCAACACCAGTTCGCTTGGGCTGAGCGTGCCATCTTGGTTGCTATCTAAACCCGCTAAAATTTCCGGTGCATACGGCTCGCCACCCAAGAAAGCCTTTTGCAAAATTTCGGTCGAAACCGCTTTGCCAGTGGCTGTATCTTGCCAGAAATAGCTGGTGATGAGATTGTAGGGCGCAAGGGTAGTTTTGCCATCAATGTCCGTGCGTGGTAGTAGGATGGGTTGGTAGCCGTTGGTTAGGTCGGCGATGGTGCCGCTTGCCCCTTCAACCCCGCGATAACGCACCACTGGAGAAGAGTCTGCATTCAGCACAGTCCAATCGGTGCTCTGTACGGCTGGTGCATACAAAGCCGGAATGTGACAACTCTCACAAGCCAGTGCTTCCATGTGTGTAGATGAATAGGGTAGCCAGTCGTGCGAGCCATCTGGCGTGTGACAACCTTCGCAACGGCGCATGGTGCCCTTCAATTCTGGGGCGAGAGCATTTTGGGCACTTTGTCCCCGCGCAAAATTGTGGTTTGGGCGTTGCAGATACTCGCCAATGTCCAAGCGGCGCGGGTCAAATAATAAATGAGAAAGCGTACTCTCACTTTGGGCAGATGCCGGGTTATTGAGAGAGAAATGGCAATCGGTGCAGGCGACACCCCGCTCCACGTGAATATCCCAAGCGCGGTCAAGCGCATCTTTGTTTGAAATATTCGAACCACTTGCCGAAATTTTGCTTGGCGCAACGACCTGCCCGGTGCTGAGCGTTTGCCAGTTGGCACGTTTATCCAGTGCTAAGTCGGCGGTAGTAAGGCTAAAACTCACACTGGTAGCATGAGCAACCCCGTGACACTGCGCACAATTCTCATTGGCAGGGTCTTGGATGGGCAAGGAAACGCGCCCGTTTTCCGGGAAGGACTCCGCATTCCACGTTAATTCGNNCGGGCAGTGTTGTTGGGTGTAGGCAGATGGCACAATAAACAATCCATCTCCACCCCCACTTGGCTGGCAAACCCACCCCCCACGATGCGGCTGGCATTGCTTTTTAACCATTCGGACACATCGCCAGTGGGCAGTGTCGTTTGGTTGGTGAGTGGATTCCACGCACCAACATCCACAAAATCTTGCGCACCTAAATCCGCATGGAAGCTATGTTCATTAATATAGGCAACATCGTGGCAGGTGCCACAAGTTTTTTCACTGGAAAGCGGTTGACCACNNAACCGATTGACCTTCGGCATCGCGTAAGATAAAACTGGGATGGATGGGTGATGGTTGCTGAATGGGGCGTTGGGCAGGGTGGCTGGTGACAGTATTTACCACCAAGATAGTGAGTAGGGTTGCCATACTGGCAATCAGCCAGCGAGAAATGCGTGCAAAATTTGTCATCGTGTGCCTCTCTACGGGTTATTTTTGGCAGGCTTCAGAAATGCACATTCGCGGGAGAGCGCAATTTCCGGGTGTGCCGAATAGACGATTAGCGTGGGCTATTGCGCCCACCCCAGACCATCGGGTCGCCGGGGTAGCCAAGTGCCTGCCAATCGAGCCGCCCTTCGGGAGAGTGGCAATCGTTGCAAGAAAGTGCATGACTGGCGGGTTGAACCATGTGGGTGGNNCTGGGTGGTGGGCCAGTACATCAAAGTGGGCGCAAAGCCATATTCCCCGCTATATGCCAAGCCGGTAATGGGTTCTGCCAACCGAAAAGCGTTGTCCCAATCAAAATTTGTCCAAAAGCCATTCGTGCCAGCCGTAATGGGTTGGAGCAGATAATTGTTCACCGTGTCGTAAGGCTGGTTGCCGATATGAATTTTAAACGGGAAAATCTTGGCAAGCGGGTCATCAATCGCACCAGCGGGCAAGTTGATGTGGGTGGGGACGGCTGGGTCAATTTTGTCGCCTAATAGGTAGCGATAGGCGATGTTGCCATTTGCCCATAGATAGGTGGGTAGCACATCTTCAGAATACACGAAGTTCCCCTTAATCTTTAAGTAAGTGTAGTGCTCATCCGGTTGGTCACCGCCTGCGGTGGACCAATCCCACTGCGTTTTGGTGGGGTCTTTCACGGCGAAGGCGGGGATATGGCAAGTTTGGCAAGCTACACTCGCGGTATGGGAATTGAGCCGCTCGTCTTCGTGCAGGTCTGTGCTGTGGCAGTCGGTGCAAGCCACTTGTTCGGCTGGGTCAATGCGGATGTTATCTGCCAGCAAGCGCCCTTTGATGTTGTGTTGCTCGGTGACGTGGCAGGTTGTGCATTGGAAGTTTGCTTGCCCCATGTGAACATCCAGTGTGTCAGAAGGAAACAGCAACGATTGGTCCAAATCCCCGTGCTTCACCCCATTGCCACCCCCGCCATCAAAGTGGCAAGAGCCGCAGTTTTGGCGGGTGGGATTGCGCACACTGCGTGCCGATGCCAGCAAATCCACCCCTTCCGCCGGATTCCCAAACTCACCTTTGGCATATAAATCTCGGTCTGCATGGCAAACGAGGCAGTCCACATTGCTTTCATTAGAAAAGTCGTAAGAAGCATTCTCTTGCCAGTCATAACCGGCATGGCAAGACATGCACTTCTTTTCGTTGCCTTGTGTGCCGATGCAAAAGTTGTTGATTTGGTTAATTTTGCCCACCGTCACCGGTTCATCGCGCCAAGATACGGTTTGCGGCTCACTTTCCCAAGTCCAGTGCGTGGTTTGCATAAATTCACTTGCCGCATCTTCGTGGCACGAAAGGCAGTTTTCGGTCACTTGTTGGGGGGTGTCGAAGGGTCCGGTGATGATATCGGCATGAGAGACATGCACGGCGGTGGGTTGAATAACGGCTTGCGGGTTGTCGCGAGCGGTGGCGGGTTTGGGCATAAACAGCACCACTGGAATCAAAATCAACGCCAGTGTGACGGTGAGTCCCAAAATCCAACTAGGAATGTGTTTCATGGTGGGGAAACCGGGGGAAAGGAAGAACAGGTGGAGTGGCACTACAACTTTTTGCGAACATGCGGTTCATTAGAAAAATTTGTAGGCTAAACGGTCGTGTAAAATTTCTCGCAGAAGGTCTAGTGCTTGGATAATGCGACTATCGCGCAGGCGGTACTCAATCATTTGACCACGCCGCTCAGCCAACACCAAACCGCTGGAACGGAGTACCTTTAAGTGGCGTGATGTGGCAGATTGGCTGATACCCACTTCCAAGCTTAAATCGTTTACTGTGTAGGCACGTTGGCTGAGCGCATAAAGGAGCAAAATGCGGCTGGGTTCTGCCAATGCCGAACATAATTCTGCATGGAGTTGGGTGACTTCAAGTTTGAGTCGGGGGTCGGTCATTTTTGGAGTTTTGAACTTATGCGGAAAAGCAAATATATCTACTTCGGTATTAAAGCACTGCCTAGCCAGTTCCGATAGTATAGATTGTCATGCGAATGGAGTGATAAGTGTTAGGGGGGGGGATGTTCAATCAACAACCCAAAAAATTGTGAGTACACACCCTGCATTTATCGTAACCGCTCAGGCATAGTGAAACGAGCCATTATCTAGGGTTCTCTCCATATAGCGGGAAACAACATAAAAACAGTGCCAATCAAAACTTAGTGTAATCTCTAAATCTGAAAACCCGTGCGATTGAAGGTTTTTCTGCTGTGTCCACAATCAAATACGCAGATTAGACGGATTATCGGATAATCTGGTTTAGAAGAGTGAGTTTTTCCCCGACAGCGAAAGCAGAGACATGCGCCTTATGGATATTCATCCTCATTCGCTGGGCTGTTGGTTGTGTCAAACATAGCTGAACAGTTCCCATTTTTGCCTACCTTCGCGGTGACTGCTCAGGCATAACCGCACAAACATTCGCCATATTCAGCGTCCGCGCCGAATAAGACCAATTGCAAACAGCCTGTAAATTCTACATCCACTATCTACTCCCTTTGTGTTAGAATCAGGGCATGAATGCCATGCTCACCATTCTGCGCAAAGACCTTGCCACCGAACTAAGAAGCCGAGAAGTGGTTAGCGCCATGCTGGTATTTGCCATACTGATGGTGCTGATATTTAATTTCGCCTTAGAATTGGACAAAAACGCCCGCGAAAACGTGGCAGTTGGCGCACTATGGGCAACCTTTCTCTTTGCGGGTACACTGGGGCTAAACCGCATTTTTGCCAGTGAAGCAGACCGTACCGGTATGGATGCGCTTTTACTCGCCCCAATGGATCGCAGTGCAATTTTTTTTGGCAAATGGCTCGGCGCATTCTTATTCATCTTGCTTGTCCAAGCCATCATTTTGCCCATTTTTACCATTCTATACGGCGTCTCACTCTGGCATCCACTCTTTCTGGGCTTAATCGTGCTGGGTACGATTGGTTACAGCGCAGTGGGGACACTCTTGGCGGCAATCGCCCTGCAAACCCGCATGCGTGAAGTGTTACTCCCCATCCTGCTTCTGCCAGTATCCATCCCACTGCTGTTAAGCGCAGTGAAAGGCTGTCAATTGGTGTTGGAGAATGCTCCGTGGGGGGATATTCTGCCCGCTGTGAGCTTTCTCATCGCCTACGACGCAATCTTTTTAGCGATTGCATACATGACTTTCGACTATTTAATGGAAGAGTAAACTGCCCCCCGATTTGTTGAACGCATTACCTAGCAAATCGCATTCTCCCAAAGGTACTCATTCCCACCCACTATTCCAGCATCCACATTATGAATTCAAATTCTTCCAAAATTCTCACCTACGCGAGTGGATTGGCAGGGGTATTGTTCATCATTTCGTTGTACTTTACCCTGTTTTATGCCCCTACCGAAGTCAACCTTGGGCAAGTCCAGCGCATTTTTTATCAGCATGTTTCCATCTCGTGGTTGTACGCCGCGACGCTTTTTGTGACGATGGTGGCGGGTATCTTATTTCTCATCACCCGCAATGATTGGTGGGATCGCCTGGCTTTATCCTGTGCAGAAATCGGCACGTTATTTACCATCTTGAGCATTATCAGTGGCTCAATTTGGGCAAAACCCAGTTGGGGCGATTGGTGGACGTGGGACCCGCGGCTCATTTCAGCCACTATCACCACACTGCTCTATATCGGCTACCTGATGCTTCGGCAGGGAATCGAAGCCCCCGAAAGGCGGGCAGTTTTCGCCGCAGTCTATGGCATTGTTGCCTACATCAGCGTTCCGCTCACCATTTTCAGCATCCGCATTTGGCGCACCATACACCCGGTGGTCATCGGCAGTGGCGACCCAACCGCCAATGGCAGTTTTAATATGACACCGGAAATGCGCACTACCTTATTTGCAAACTTAATATTGTTCTCGCTCATCTCAATTGTGCTAATTTGGCATCGTTTTCGCTTAGAAAATGCCAAAGCCCGCGTTGAACAACTGAAAATCCAAGTATTGACAGAACAACCATGAACGAATCAATTCCCGATACCCAAAGCTACCTAATCCTGTGGTTTGTCATTTTTGCTGTATTTATGTTGGGCTGGTTTGCCAGTTTGTGGAGCCGCTGGCAAACACTGCAAAAAGAAGAAGCCCTGTTAGATGAAATTGCAAAGCAAGCAAAACAGTAGGNNGGAGGGCGTGGCGCATATCAAGCAGGCGCGTACAAAGCTCTCTATGAATACGGACTACGCCCCTCGGTCATTGTTGGCACTTCGATTGGCGCAATCAACGGCGCGATGATTGTCAGTGGGCATCACCCCAACAGCCTGATTCGAGAGTGGCGCTCTATGTCAAGCAGTCGGGTTCACCGCTTGCGGCGTGATATTTGGCGCTTTGCTCGCTGGACCGGAGTATACAACACCGACCCCTGGGCAAAAACGCTGGAGCAACAAATAGACATTCAAAAGGTGCGTGAAAGCCCGGTGCAATTGCGCGTGACCGCTACCGAATTTCGCACTGGCAAATTGCGCGTATTTGAAAACAGTGAGATCACCATCCCGCATATTTTGGCGTCGTGCAGTATTCCGGTCGTCTATCCGTGGACAATGGTCAATGGTGAACACTACTGGGATGGTGCAGTCATGGCGGAAGCCCCGCTTTTTCCGGCAATCCGTGCTGGAGCAAACGAAATCTGGGTTATCCTGCTCAGCCCGGTAGGCGCACACCCAATGCCAGTTCCCCGCAACCTATTGGAAGGTGCGGCGCTCGCCTTTGAATTGGCGCTGATGGCATCCTTTGAAAATTACTTGGCGCAACTACATCGAATCAACAAAGACGTTTTGGCGGGCAAAAATACCACCCAAACCTACGTAGACTGTACGGTGGTTGCCCCAAGCCAAGCCATTCCCATTGATTGGATTATGCGCTATGATAAGGCGCAAATTGATTTCTTAATTGATTTGGGTTATCGCGACACATGGCGAGCAATCCGAAAACGTACCCGCGAAAGAGCCGGGCAAAATGCCGGTGATATGCCAGACCGCAACGATTACACCGAGTACATTGCCTAGCTAGTTAGATTTTTCATGTCAAAAACTCCAACCCACCCACGCCTGCTGGTGATGATTCCGGCATACAACGAAGAAGACTCGCTCGCAAAAGTGATAGGCGACGTAAAATCGGCTCTGCCCAATGCAGGAATTGTGGTCATCAATGACGGTTCGCTAGACAACACGGCCCAAGTCGGCAAGGCGGCAGGCGCTGTAGTGGTGTCTTTGCCCCACAATTTGGGCATTGGCGCGGCAATGCAGACCGCCTTCATCTATGCAATGGAAAACGGCTATCAGATTGCTGTGCAAGTGGACGGGGACGGACAGCACGACCCGGCGGAAATTGCCCAATTGTTGCCAAGACTCATCAATCAAGAATGTGATGTGGTGATTGGCTCACGCTATATCGAAGACCGTGGTTATGTCACACCCTGGCAAAGGCGCATAGGTATCATCATACTAGCGCATTTCATCTCCTTGCTGACCGGCAAAAAGTACACTGACCCCACCAGCGGCTTTCGCGCCAGCAATCGCAAGACCATTGAATTTTGCGCACGCAATTATCCAAGCGATTACCCCGAACCAGAAGCGTTGGTGCTATTTCGCAAGGCTGGCATCCGCGTGTGCGAAAAACCAGTTACCATGAATGCTCGCTATGGCGGTATGAGTAGCATAACTCCTTTACGTTCCGCCTACTACATGGTAAAGGTCATGCTCGCCATTGTAATTATCATGCTCCGCCGCAAACCGAAGTAAGCTTATGGATTATTTTGACCGCATCACTTGGTTTGTCATCATTCTGGCTGTCATACTATTCCTGACAGTTTTGGAAATGGTACGTCGCCGCCAACTGGCAGAAGGCTATTCGCTGATGTGGCTTTTTGGCGCGTTGGGCGTGTTGATACTGGCTCTTTCGCGCCCGGTTTTAGACAATATTTCCAACTTTATTGGCGTTGGTTATCCGCCCTCCGTCCTGTTTGCCAGCGGCTTTGGCATTTTGCTCTTGATACAGCTCTTTTTGTNNCCCGCCTAACCCGCCAAGTGCGTACACTGATCCAGCGCCTAGGGCTATTGCTCACCCGCGTGGATGAGCTCGAAGCTAGGATTCAATCCCTAGAAAAATCTGCCCAAAAGCAAGAACATTCTGCCAATGAACACGATTGACCGCAGGCTGGTGGTTGCTGTACTGATTGGCTTGCTTTTGCGGCTGGCTTGGGTAGTTTGGCTCAACCCGCAACCCAAGTTGGTCGGGGGCGATGGTCTTTTCTATTTGCTCTTGGCAAGCGAAGTGCAAGCCGGGCGGGGCTTAAATACTGCTGGCTACGGCAACCAGCCCACTGCCGTTGTCGGTCCAGTCTATCCCACCTTTTTAGCCATTGCTGGCATCCTGTCACCCACCCACCAATTGCAAGTTGCTCGGCTGATGCAAGTCATGCTTGACATTGGCGCATTACTCATTCTTTATCTGTGGGCGCGTGCTTGGTTTGGTAATCAGATGGCCATTCTATTGGCGTTTTTGTATGCACTCGATTTACGGGCTGTCATCACCGCCGGAGAAATCTACACCGAAAGTATTTTTGTTTTTTTCCTGATAGCCAGTATGGCTTTGTATTGGTGGGCGCTTCAAACCGACTCATTTTGGCGTTGGATATTTGCCGGAGTAGCGCTCTCATTGGCTATCCTGACCCGTCCGGTACTGCAACCGCTTCCTTTCCTAATGGGGTTTCACCTGCTGGTCTGGTTTGCCCGCCCACTCCTTCAGCAGGCAATATTCGATAGAGATGGAAACAGCGCTTTTTCCCTTAAAGAAAAAAGCACAACTCGATATTCGGCACATGCGCCGAATACAACCCGTGCCGAATATAATCTTTCTGCCTATTGGCAGTTTGCCAAAAGCCACTCAAACATCTTTCGCTGGCAATTCTTTGTACCGGCAATGCAACGTTGGGCGCTTCTCCTGCTCGGTTGTGGGCTACTACTTGGAACGTGGGTAGTTCGCAATGGCGTGACGCGCGAACATTGGGAAGTGGCGGAAGGCGCTAGTTTTCACTTCCGTATCGGCGCAACCGAAGAGCAGTGGGCGGGAAACAAAATAACGCTGGAAAATGTGCAAGACGACAAGATTGAAGATACAGCCGGTGGTACAACCTACAAATATTTTCAGAACGGCTTGAAATTAATTTTGGGCAAACCGCTGGATTACCTGCGCATTCGTTTTTCTGCCAATGCCTCTGCTTGGCTTCAACCATTTGCTACGGTGCAGGTGGATGATGTGTTCAATTCGCTTCCAATGAAGGAGTTGGTGTTGGAAATCTTGCGCGGTGAGAAATCGTTGGTAGTTTTGTTAACCCAATTTTCGCTCATCCCCAAGCTGTGGATCTATGTATGGCATTTTGGTAGTATCATTCTTGGCTTGTGGGGCATCTACTCGCTCCGTAAAAATCTGCCTGTATTGGGGTTACTGCTTCTGCCCATTATCAGCCTAGCTGGGGTATATGCCATTTTAACCATCAACCCGCGTTATTTGTACCCAACCATGCCTTTTTTGCTGTTTTTGGCGGCAATTGGCTGGCTAACACGCAAACCTGTCAGCGACTCAAAGTAAAAATTTATGCCTTTCGTAATTGCCCACATTGTCAAAGCCGTTGGGGTGGCTGGTTATGAGAAGCATCTGGCGGTATTGTGTGCTGGTTTACAAGCGCAAGGTGTAGAAACTCACGTGTTTTTACTCCACCCACCGGCACAGACGCTGACTACCTTCATTGCAGATTTGCAAAAGCACGGCATCACTTGTCATCGTATCCCAATCCGAATCGATTTTGACCCGCTGGCTTTGTGGTCATTGCGAAGGGCTTTACACAAATTAAAACCAGATATTGTCCACACGCACGGCATTCACGCCGATTTGCACGGCACATTGGCGGCTCCGGCATCCGCCCGCGTTTTTCAATCTCGCCACAATGACGACCCGTTTCGCAAAAGGTCAATCGTGCGCTGGCTGAATCAGGCATTGGCACGGCGGGCAGAATGTGTGATTGCCATTTCCCACGCGCTGGCAAATTTTGTGGAGACAGTGGAAGGCATTCCCGCTAGCAAGGTGCGCGTCTGTCACTATGGGCTAGACATTCAGCCGCCCACTTCCACCCCTTTGCGAAAAACAGTTGGCATCCCGCAACACGCCCCAGTCATCGGGTTTGTTGGGCGACTCACCGAGCAAAAAGGCGTGCGTTTTCTGCTTGCCGCCTTCCCCGAAATAGCGCATGCTGTACCCGGTGTGCAGTTGCTACTGATTGGCGAAGGAGTGCAACGTCCACAGTTGGAAAAACAGGCTGAAGATTTGTTAATGCCCTGTTGCATCCACTTCTTGGGGTGGCAATCCAATGCCAGCCAGTGGATGTCTGCTTTTGATGTGCTGGTAGTGCCTAGCTTGTGGGAAGGTTTTGGTTTGGTGGTTTTGGAAGGCATGTCGGCAGGTTTACCGGTGGTGGCTACGCAAGTGAGCGCCTTACCCGAAATTGTGCAAACAGAAGAAACCGGCATTTTAGTTCCCCCTGCCGATAGCCAAGCCTTAGCGAGTGCGTTGATTCGCATTTTGCGCCAGCCACAATGGGCGAAACAACTGGGGCAGAGCGGGCAAGCTCGCCTACGGAGCGTTTTTTCTGTAGCCCGCATGGTGCAAGGGCATCTGACATTGTATCAAAATTCACCTGCTCATCCGCAGATAAGCAACCGAGCGAGTTAACCATGTGTGGTTTTTGCGGCACCCTTTACTTTGACCAGCGCCCCGCCGACCCGCAGATTTTGACGCGGATGTTAGACACCCTGCAACACCGCGGACCAGATGATGCGGGCATTTGGCACAATCATGCCATCGGCTTGGCGAGTCGCCGCCTAGCAATTTTAGACCTGTCGGCGGCAGGGCACATGCCGATGCACAGCGCGGATGGGCGTTTGAGTGTGGCGTATAACGGCGAGATTTACAATTACCCCCAGCTTCGCACACAGTTAGAATCTGCCAAAATTGGCTTGCGCTCGCATAGCGATACGGAATCTCTGCTGTATCTCTATCAATTGTACGGTGTTGAGTTCTTGCAAGCATTGCGTGGGATGTTTGCGCTTGCCTTGTGGGATGAAGCGTCTCAAACGTTGACCTTGGCGCGTGACCGATTGGGCAAAAAACCGCTTTACTATGCCTGGCAAGCCAACCGCTTGTTGTTTGCTTCCGAAATTAAGGCAATTTTGGCACACCCGCAAGTACCACGCCAAGTAGATACCCGCTGGTTGCCGCATTTTCTAGCCTATGGCTATGTGCCCACCCCCCACACCTTATTTTCCGGTATTCAGGCGCTTCCCCCAGCACACTATCTGCAACTTTCACTAGCCAACCCAAACCCGCAAATACAAGCGTATTGGTCTGCCCCGACTCCCCCCGAACCATATGAAAATCGCTCTGTGGCAGAGTGGAAACATGCTTTGAAAGAGCAGTTGCGCACGGCGGTGCAGTTACGCATGTTGAGTGATGTGCCATTGGGGGCTTTTTTGTCGGGGGGCATTGATTCTAGCTTGGTGGTGGCATTGATGCGCGAGTTTTCCAGCCAGCCGGTCAAAACATTTGCCATTGGCTTTGCCGACTCCGCATCTTTTAATGAAGCGCCCTATGCCAAGCAAGTCGCGCAAATTTTGGGCACCGAACACCACGAATTGCTGGTGCAACCCCAAGCAGTAGAGCTTTTACCCAAGTTGGTGTGGCACTTAGACCAGCCCTTTGCCGATAGCTCTTGTATCCCCACCTTTTTGGTGAGCGAATTTGCTCGCTCGGCTGTGACGGTGGCACTTACCGGCGATGGTGGGGATGAACTGTTTGCGGGTTATGAACGTTTCTACGCCGCCCGGCTTGCCGAGCGCTACCAACAAGTCCCCACCTTCTTGCGCAATCTGCTCACGCAAGGGCTGGCTTCTTTGCCACAAGGCACGGATTATCGCAATTTTTCACGGCGGGCTTTACGCTTTGCCCAGCAAGCCAGTTTGCCATTGTCCGAACGCTATTTGGGGTGGGTGTGATGTTGGCAGAGCAAGCCGCCACTTGGACTGCCACCGACCCGCGGGAAATTTATCGCCATTATCAATCTTATTTCCGCTTGCCCACCCAGCCTGACCCCTTGCCCGCGCTATTGGATGTCAACCTACGCACCTATTTGCCAGAAGACCTGTTGGTAAAGGTAGACCGTATGAGCATGGCGGCAAGTTTGGAAGCTCGTTCCCCATTTCTTGACCATGTTCTGGTAGAATTTGCCAATACTTTGCCGCTTGAATTAAAATTGCGTGGCAAGGTAGGCAAGTGGATCTTGCGCGAGTGGGTAAGCGACTATCTGCCACCCGCGCTTTTTCAGCGACCAAAGCATGGTTTTGGTGTTCCCATCGGACAGTGGTTCCGTTCATCCTTGCGCGACTACCTGTGCGAGCACCTATTGTCTGCTGACGCACACTACCGCGCATACCTGCAATCGTCATCTGTCACTGCAATGGTAGAGCAACATCTCTCCGGGCAAGCAGACCACGCCCACCGCCTTTGGGCTGTGTTGTCTTTTGAAATTTGGTTACGCTTATTTATCCAATCATCTGGATCCGGCACAGAAGGATAAAAGCGCAATTCAAACCAGCGCCGAATATAAGCGCAGATGGATTTATTACTTTCTAAACAAAAACGAAAACTTAGGTGAACAATGAGTATTTATTTGGTAACAGGTGGGGCAGGTTTTATCGGCTCGAACT
Organism: Anaerolineales bacterium UBA6668; assembly: GCA_002455215.1. Taxonomy (GTDB): domain Bacteria; phylum Chloroflexota; class Anaerolineae; order Anaerolineales; family UBA6668; genus UBA6668. Next base: position 14,635 of record DKKK01000084.1, read on the forward strand.
TGGTAGATGCATTGCTGGCGCAGGGTGCTCAGGTGCGTGTTGCAGACAACTTCAGCACGGGCAAACGTCATAATCTGGCGCACGTTGCAGGCAAAATTGAGCTTCTGGAAGGAGATCTATCCAACTTGGATTTTGCGCGTGCCGCCGTGCAGGGTGTGGATTATGTGCTTCACCAAGCCGCTATTCCCAGCGTACCCCGCTCAGTAGATGACCCGATTTATGTTCACAATGCTGGCGTCAATGCCACGTTGAACGTATTGGTTGCCGCCCGCGATGCCAAAGTCAAGCGTATGACCTATGCTTCATCTAGCTCAGTGTATGGGGAAGCACTTGGTGACGGACAACAAGCCAAGCGCGAAGATATGCTACCTATGCCACTCTCGCCGTATGGTGTAAGCAAACTTGCCGGGGAGCAATATTGTTTGGCATTTTATCAAGTGTACGGCTTTGAAGTTGTGCCGTTACGCTATTTTAATGTCTTTGGCGGGCGACAAGACCCCACCAGCGATTATGCGGCAGTGATTCCAAAATTTGTCACCATGATGCAGAAGGGCGCTTCCCCCACCATTCATGGCGATGGCGAGCAAACCCGCGACTTTACCTATATCGCAAATGTTGTGGCGGCAAACTTGTTCATGCTTCATACGCCGGGCGTTGCCGGGCAAGCCTACAATGCCGCAATGGGAAAATCTACATCCTTAAATGAACTAGTGGATATGCTCAATGAAGTGATGGGCACGGATGTGCCTGCAAAGCACGGACCGGCTCGCAATGGGGATATTCGGCATAGCTACGCCGATATTTCCAAGATAAAATCAGTTGGATTTTTGCCACAAGTGGACTTATTGGAAGGCTTGCGGCGCACGGCTGAGTGGTACGCAAACCGCTAGCCAAGCGGGCGGCTAGCCTAGCCTAGCTTGCTTAGCCTAGCTAGCTTAGCCTAGCTTGCTTGGCCTAGCTAGCTTAGCCTAGCTTGCTTGGCACAAGGTGGGCATGTCCCACACCGCAAAATTTTTATTCAAACCTGATTGCCTGTGTCTGCTCCTGTACGCATTGCCCGTGTCATTGCCCGCCTAAATGTCGGCGGTCCTGCCATTCATGTGGTGCATCTAACCGAGAAACTGGCAGAAGCAGGCTTTGAAAGTGTACTTTATGCTGGCAGTTTGGGCGCAGACGAAGCCGATATGGGCTACCTTGCCACAGCCGCGGGTATTCAAGTGGTGAGCATCCCGCCCCTTCAGCGTGAAATCCGTCCGTGGGCAGACTTACAAGCTTTGTGGCAATTGTTTCGCCATTTTCGGCGGACACGCCCGCAAATTGTGCATACCCATACCTTCAAAGCCGGGGCTTTGGGACGCGTGGCGGCGCGTTTGGCGGGTGTGCCGTTGGTATTTCACACCTTTCATGGGCATGTATTTCACGGCTATTACTCGCCGTACCTTTCACGGGTCATTGTGTGGGTTGAATGGTTTTTGGCATTGCTAACGACAAGGATTGTTACCATCAGCCAAGCACTCAAACAAGATCTGGTGGGTTACCACATAGCACCTGCTGATAAAATTGTGGTTGTACCTTTGGGTTTTGATTTGCAACCCTTTGCTCAAAATTCCAGTTTGCGCGGACAATTGCACCAGGAGTTGAAGCTTTCTGCCGATGTGCCGTTGGTTGGCATTGTGGGCAGATTAGTAAGCGTTAAGAACCAGGCTTTATTCTTGGAAATGGCTCGCAAATTGCTAGATTCAGGCTACAATGGAAACTTTGTAGTGGTGGGCGGTGGGGAGCTACTTGCAAACTTGCAGGAGCAAACCACGCAATTGGGTATGACTGAACGCGTGCATTTTTTGGGTTGGCGGCAAGATTTACCGCGCATTTACGCGGATTTGGATGTTGCTGTCAATACTTCTGTTAATGAAGGAACACCAGTGGCGCTGATAGAAGCAATGGCGGCTGGTGTGGGGGTGGTGGCAACCGCAGTTGGGGGTGTGCCCGATGTGATAACTCACGGCGAAACCGGCTGGCTTGCTGAGTCTGGCAATGCAGAGCAACTCGTCAGTGGCGTGTGTGCCGCCCTAGCCAAACCACCTGCCAGTTTGCACAAAGCTCAACAGCACGTGTTGGCAGTTTATGACGTACAACGTCTGGTTGCGGATATTGCCAGTTTGTACCGCCAATTTTTATGAATGACTCCTTGATTACCCGTGCAATCTTGACCGCCATTGTCGCCGGTCTTTTTGCGTTGGTAGGTACGCCGATTTCGGTTTTCATTGCCCAGCGCTATGGTTTTCTCGCCAAACCAAAGCCAGACCGCTTCCACATCATCACCACCCCCATGCTGGGGGGACTGGCTATCTGGATTGCCTTTATGTGCAGTTTGATGATTTTTGGCTTTGGCAAAACCAGCAATGGGCAGTTATTGTCCATCTTGGTAGGCGCCAGCCTAATGATGTTAGTGGGCATGTGGGATGACCGCGTGGGGTTGGGACCCAAAGAGAAGTTGACTGGGCAAATCTTGGCGGGTTTAGTGCTGGTGCTAGGGCAAGTGCAAATCAACTTGTTTAGTAATATTTGGCTGGATAGTATCCTGACCATCTTCTGGGTGGTTGCCATTAGCAATGCGATTAATTTACAGGACAATATGGACGGGCTGGCGGCAGGTATTTCGGCTTGCGCCTCCGCATCTGTGCTGGTGTTGGCAGTGTTGCACGGGCAAGTGTTGGTTGCCAGTGTCGCCGCGGCGCTGATGGGCGCTTGTATTGGCTTTTTATCGTACAATTTTCAGCCTGCCATTACCTTTATGGGTGATACAGGCTCACTTTTGTTGGGTTTTGCGCTGGCAGTGCTGAGTATGGAGCTAACCTTTACCGGCATTCCCACTTCTCAGACTTGGCTTGCACCTATCTTAATTTTGGGCGTTCCGATTTTTGATACTGCGTTGGTAATGTTCTCACGGGCAAGGCGGCGCGTACCTTTTTGGCAAGGTGGAANNGCGGGCGGTCATTGTGTTATATGCAGTGACCATCATGCTGGGTTTAATTGCCGTCATTATTGTTGACTCGGGTAGTGATTGGTATAGCTGGGTGGCTCTGGCAGTGTTGGGTGTTTTTTCAATTGGCATGTTGTGGGGCTTGGAGTATATTTACCAACGTACCGTAAATGCCACCACCCCCCAACTGGCTTTGCGCGTGACGCTGGTTAGCGCATCTCCCGCTTGCATTCCGGTCTTGCGGGCATGTCAGCGAGTCACCCGAACCGTCAATTTAGTCATTTTGCAAACTCCCACCGCTTCCCAATTGTTGTTGCAGGTTTTGGAAAGCGTGACGACCGAGCAACAGGGCTTTGCCGAACTATTGCCCGTCCTCCAGCATTTGGCGCACGAAAAAGGGGCTTCTGTCCTGCAAAAAGTGCTCCCAAACCTGCATTTGCCGATACAAATCAATTTTGCCGACCCACACCATAGCCTATCGTACACAACAGATCATGTATTCAACACGACTGATTTATTTTTGTTTGTGACTCAGGGCGAATCCGAATGGCTGAACTTTGTAACCCAACCTTCGGTAAAAGATTATTTGGTAGCCACTCAGCGGGCAAGGTTGTTACTCCATCCGGAGCCACATCTAGCCTACCAACAATTACAGGCACACCATGCTGAAAATACCATGAGCCAAGTGAGTGATTTGAGCTTTATGCAAACGAATGTGTTGAAAGGAGATATCCAAACACAATCTACCCGCGTAAAAATGGGCGAATTTTTGCACCTTATCCAAATGTATCGAGAATAAACATGAAGGTAGATACCCAACGTTCAAGGCGATCTAGCACATTTCCATCCTTAACTGCCAGCGACTACTTGATTTCCGTATTGTTGTTTGGGCTGGCGATGGGTGTGTACTGGTTTACGGCTTCCTTAACTTTCATTTCCGGGGATGAGTTGTTTTTGTATGATGCTACCCAAGCCTTTGCGACTCGTGGCGATGTGATGCGTAGTATTACCGCCGATTTGGATTGGCCCGGTCATTCGCAGGCTGAACCACTACTCCCGATATTGGCAAGTGTACTCTTACGCCTAGCCTTGCGTGTTCCTACCATCGGCAACACCCATACTACCATGATGTTTAATATGCTGGCAACCAGCGCAAGTGTGGTGGTTTTGTTTTGGCTTGCGCGAAGATTGCGCTATGGACAAAAGGTCGCACTTTCAGCGGCTGTGCTTTACGCATTTACCACCATCGCTTGGCCCTACACCAAAAATTTCTTTCGCGAACCACTTTTTACTCTGGTGATTTTGTTGGTGAGCTACTGCCTAATCACCTGGCGTGAGATACTTAATGCAAAAAAAGGGCTGGGTTTTTGGTGGCTGACGCTGACAATTGGCTTTATCATTGCGAGTATTTTTTCTAAGGAAACTGGCTTACTGGTGTTACCCATCTTCGGGCTAATGCTATTTTCTAACCGTACCGTCAGTGAGAAGAAGGGGCGGCAATTGATGCGAATCGTGGTCGGAATTCTAGGCGTTTTGCTTTTGTCGTTCTTGTTTACCACTTTGTACGCCTCCATTTTTGGCGTCAACACTCGGCGTTGGGAAGTACTGGAGCGGCTCAACCAAATGCAAGACAACTTTGCCATCGCTTGGCGTGGGATATTGGGTTTTTGGGTGAGTCCCGGTAAGAGCGTGTTTTTGTTTTCTCCCATACTTTTGTTGTCACTGACCGGAGTTTGGTTAAAACGAAAGCAAAATTGGTTGGAATATACGTGGCCATTATTGACGCTACTCATTTTTACAGTTACCTACGCATTTATTCGCGGGGAGGTATGGTTTGGTGGAACCAATTGGGGTCCGCGCTATCTTGTACCGGTCACTCCGTGGCTAATGCTCGCATGCTTACCAGCGATTGAGCTGGCATGGCAGGGTAATAACCGCTGGCGACTGGCGGTGCTTGGCTTGGCGTTACTGGGTCTTTTTGTGCAAATCGGCGCGGTCAGTGTAAACCCATTGCGTTACTACAATATTTTAGACCAGTCGGGTATCCCCGGCGCACCTTGGACAATCGGATTGTGGCGCTATCAATGGTCGAGTATCCTATGGCATTGGCAATTAATGGCGCAAAAAAACTGGGATTTTGTCTGGTGGCAGGCAATTGAAAGTCGCCCATTGTGGGGTGTTGCTGGCGCTTTGGTGGGTTGGGTGCTTTTGAGTATCGTGTTATTGTGGTATGTGGTACAGAAACAACCCAACGCCTTGCAAGCGCTGATGTTTATTCCGGTGTATTGGATCATTTTCTTTGCTGGAAATTACTTCATGCTAACTGCCATTTACCCCGATAAAAATTATTCAGGGCAAAGGGCAGAACTGCACCAAATGCGGCAACACTTACAAGAAATTGCTCAAACTGATTCGGCTATTTTTCTTAATAATCGTCAGTACATGTGGTTTATGATGAATTACTTTAAGTCCAGCACCATTTGGTACACGTTGGCTACTGATTTAGCGCCACTTCCGACCCGTGTGGATTTCTTGGCTGAACCGATAACTTTCTCATCCGCCCATGCTTCAGATGTAATCACGTATTTTGGACGAGATTATTCAAACTTGTTTTTTGTTTCTGAGCGCAGTAATTTTGATGCGATTACGACCCGTGGCTTAGAATGGTGGCTTTTTAACACCTACTATTACGCTGGTACACTGGAATATGCGCAGGATTTACGCTTGATTCGATTTTCGGCGCAAATAGCTCCAGCACGTACCACTGCCCCAGATTTTGCATTGGATTACCTTTTTGGCAATTTGATTCGCTTGAAAGGCTTTGACGCAAATCCGGTAGTCGGGATTGTAAAACCGGGCGAAGTTATTAATGTTTCCTCCGTTTGGATTTCTGACCAGCCTATTTCAGCGCCTTACTCCATTGGTACATTTTTAGTGAATCAACAGGGGATGCCTATTGCCAACATTGACTCAATGCCTGTTGGAAACTTTTGGTCTACAACTCAGTGGTTGGCTGGCGAGCCAGTGCGCCAAAACATCGCTTTGGTGATACCGGAGAATGCTCCCAACGGACGTTATGACATCTGGCTTCTAATTTATAACTCTTTGGACGGCACGCGATTATCCGCTCAGGACACTACTGGCACATTATTGCAAGATCACGTGTTGTTATACAGTATCGAAATTTCAAAATAAATACAAGTATGTCAACAATTCTCGTAACGGGTGCGGCAGGGTTTATTGGTAGCCATGTCTGCGAAAAACTCCTTCAGCAAGGGCACACAGTTGTTGGGGTAGATGCCTTTCTTTCGCATATCCCGACCAAAAATTTGGTGGCATTGCGCAATTACAACATTCAATCTATCGCATCCCATCCGCATTTTTTCTTTCATCAAGTCGATATTCGTGACTATGAGACACTGCGGCGCACGCTCATCTCCTATGATATTTCCGGCATTGTCCACTTAGCGGCTTATGCCGGCGTGCGGGCTTCTTTCAAAATTCCCAACGACTACCTAACCGTCAATATCGAAGGCACGCTAAATTTATTTCGGTTAATGTCCAACGAGTTGGAAACCGTTGAAAGTATTGTGCTTGCTTCAACATCATCTGTTTATGGGGATAATGCCACCTTGCAAAGGCCCATCATAGAGAGCGATTCAACCGATTTTCCGCTTGCCCCATACCCTGCAAGCAAACGCTCTGCTGAACTTCTGGCATACACCTATTGGAATCACTGGAATAAGAAAAGACAGGTTTCCATTGCCCGCCTATTTAGCGTTTATGGACCGCGTGGGCGGCGTGACATGATGCCCTATCAAATAGCCGATAGCATTCATACAGGCAATAGCATCACCCTGTTCGACAATGGCGAAATGTGGCGTGATTGGACTTATGTCGAAGATATTGTGTCCGGTTTATTACTCATGTTGGGAAAATCGGATGGTTATCAGATTTACAATCTGGGACGGGGAGAACCCGTGCGCATGGCAGATTTTGTCAAAATTTTGGAAGCGCATTCCGGGGCATCTGCCAACATCATCAGCCGCCCAGCCCCGCCATCCGAGCCAAAAATTACCTTTGCCAGCACTGAAAAAGCCCAACGTTTGCTAGGCTATCAGCCCAAAATCAGCGTAAACGAAGGGCTAGCCAAGTTTTGGCAGTGGTATTTTGAACGGGTGAACTCACTCCCCTAATAGAATGCGCACAGCTTCTGCCAGATTTTCACCAATGGGGATATCTGCCAAACCAGCAGATTCCAGCTTCTCGCGTTGTGCCACACCCCGTCCGGTCAGCACTAAAATTGGGCTTACCCCAGCCGCCAATCCGGCTTGCACATCGGTTAATGCGTCTCCTATCATCCAAGAGTGTTCCAAGTCCAACCCAAGTTGCCCTGCCGCTTCAAACAGCATACCCGGCTTGGGCTTGCGGCATTCACAGCCATCCGCCGNNCGCCGCTTTGTGCGGGCAAATCAACGCCAAGTCAATGCGGGCTCCCATGTGCGTCAATTCATCCATCAGCCGCCGGTTAATGGCAATGGTTTCATCTAAAGTAAGTATGCCGTGCGATACCACTGATTGGTTGGTAACCACCACAATTGCATACTCAGTTTTTGCTAATTTTGCCAAAACTTCAGGAATACCAGGTAAAATTTGGATGTCTGCCCATGAACGTACATGGTTTGGGCAGTTTTCATTGAGTACACCATCGCGGTCTAAAAAAATTGCAGGTCGCATGAGACTTCTCCTTTCGCAAATCATTTCAAAGGATTTTAACACGTTATGAAGAAAATTTTAGTGGCTGGTGGGGCAGGTTTTATTGGCTCCCACACAGTAGATGCTTTACTGAAAGCTGGATATCAGGTGCGAATTTTGGATAACCTGACCCCGCCTGTCCATGTGGCTGGTCAAATCCCCGCATATGTGCCACCAGAAGTGGAATTTATGCTAGGGGATGTGCGCGACAAATCCGCTTGGGAAAAGGCTTTGGCTGGCGTGGAGGGAGTCATTCACCTTGCCGCTTATCAAGATTACCTTCCTGATTTTAGCAAATTTTTTCATGTCAACACGGTTGGCACCGCACTTCTATACGAAGTGATAGTCGAACAAAAATTACCCATCCAAAAAGTAGTGGTCGCTTCTTCGCAAGCCATTTATGGCGAAGCAAAATATCGGCGCGAAGATGGGGCGGTGATTTACCCAGAAATTCGCCCGGAAGCACAACTGCGAAAACACCTATGGGAACCCCTAGACCCAGAGACTGGCGAACCGCTCACCCCAGACTGGACAGATGAAGCAGAAGTTCGCCCGCATAACCAATATTCCATGAGCAAGTACACCCAAGAAATGATGGCACTCACCTTCGGAAAGCGTTATCAAATCCCAAGCACTGCCATGCGCTATTCAATTGTTCAGGGGCGGCGACAATCCTTCCGCAATGCCTATTCTGGTGTTTTACGAATTTTTAGCCAACGCCTACTGAACGGACGTGCGCCCGTTTGTTATGAAGACGGCTTGCAAATTCGCGACTATGTTTCCGTTTACGATGTCGCTCGTGCCAACCTGCTGGTACTCCAAGATGAGCGTGCCCATTACCAAAGCTACAATGTCGGTGGCGACCGCCAAGTGACGGTCCTAGAATATGCCCACCTGATTGCAGAACGTGCCAATGTGGATATTGCCCCCGAAGTGCCTGGTCAATACCGCTTTGGCGACACCCGGCATGTCTTTAGTGATGTAGATAAGCTAAAATCGCTTGGCTGGCGCCCACAAGTTTCTTTGAATGAAATTGTGGATGACTATTTGGAATGGGCAGTTGCACAACCCGATTTTCGGGATTATTATGCCGAAGCCGAAAAGCAAATGCAAGCACTCGGCACCATTCGCAAAGCAGGATAAAAAACGATGATTATCGCACGGGCTCCAGTACGAATTTCCTTTGCGGGTGGCGGCACAGACCTGCCCGCTTATGCCGACCAATTTGGCGGAGCAGTGGTCAGCACAGCCATTGATAAATATGTATATGTAATCCTAAACGTGCATTCTGGAAAGGATTTGCAAATCGGTTCATCCGACTACCGCACATTTTTTCGCCACACGGGAGGAGAAGTACTGTTCTGGGAAGGAGAACTCAACCTGCCAAAAGCCATCCTACACGAATTTGGCATTGACCAAGGGGTGAGCATGTTTCTCGCCAGCGAAGTCCCCCCCGGAACAGGCTTAGGCTCCAGTAGCACAGTTACCGTTGCTTCACTAAAAGCCATTAGCACCGCCTGCGGGCTATCCCTTTCAAAGCTAGAACTAGCCGAAAAAGCCTGCCAAATCGAACTAAAAAAATTAGGCATGCCCATCGGCTACCAAGACCAATTCGCCGCCGCCTTTGGGGGTTTCAACCGTTTCGATTTTACCCCGCAAGGCAACCAAGCCACCCCGCTCAACCTAAAGCCCGAAACCTTACAAGGCTTACAAAAACGGCTGTTACTCTTCTTCACCGGGCAGGCACGCGACAGCACCAGCATTTTGGCACGCCAATCCGAAAACACCAAAAAGAGCAACCCCCAAGCACTTGAAGCCCTTCATGCTGTCCGAAATATGGTAGAGCCGATGCAAAATTGTTTGCAAAAGGGCGATTTGGAGCAATTTGGTGAGCTTTTGCACGAAGGTTGGCAACACAAAAAACGCTTTGCCAGTGGCATTAGCAACTCACGCATTGACGACATCTATTCCATTGCCAGAACTGCCGGGGTGATGGGGGGTAAACTCGCTGGGGCAGGTGGCGGCGGCTTTATTATGCTCTATTGCCAGGATGGACGCCAAGAAGCCGTAACTCAGGCTATGGAAGCGCAAGGTCTGCGCCGCATGAGCTACAACTTTGAAAGTGGCGGCGCAAGAGTGTTGCTCAATGCGGGTTTGCGCTTGCAAAAGGAGACACAACTATGAGCAAACGTGGTCAATTTTTGCTCCTGCTCGGACTGTTCATGGCAGATGGCATTGCGGTTTTGCTCGGACTGCTCTTGGCAGATTGGTCCGCACACCAGCTACACTTCCTCACGCCCATCAGTGGCTGGTGGCTTCTGGCGGGCATGTTGGCATTTTTGCTAGTGTTTAGTTGGCTGAATCTGTATGATTTAGAAATTGTCCTGGAAGACAGCGAAGAGTATGCCAAAATTGTCAACGGCTGTACCTATGGCACATTACTTTTGGCACTTTTGAGCGTTGCCATTCCCCAACAATCCCTACAAGTGCCTTGGTTAGTTTTGGCGTGGCTCAGTTGTGTCCTACTAACCCTGTTAGCGCGTTTTGCCATGCGTCGCGTCGTGCGCGTGACTCGGGGCACCGGACACCTCCTTCGGCGTGCCATCATCGTTGGGGCAGACCAACAAGGGCGCACCATCGCTCGCCAACTGCGTTCCGTTACCCATTCCGGCATCCAAGTGGTGGGATTTGTCGATGATTTTTTGCCAGTGGGCACACAAGTGCAAGATTCCCTGCACGTTATTGGTCACCCCAGCAACTTGCTCTATCTTACCCAACAGCACCAAGCCGAAGAAGTCATCGTCGTCTCGCAAGCGGTGGCTTGGGAAACTTTTCAAGAACTGTTGACAGCCAGCACCTTGCACCGTAAATTCCGCCTACGCCTTTCACCCGGCTATTACGAACTGCTCAGCACTACCCCACGAGTTGCCCATCGCAATTTTGTGCCGCTCATTCTCATTGATGAAGAGCGCCTGACCGGTTTTGACCGCCTGCTTAAAGGAACAGTGGACTATGGGGTTGGGCTAGTTGCTTTTTTACTGACCTTGCCAGTGCAAATTTTGTTAGCGATTGGGCTGTTTCTCTTTCAAAAAGGCAAAGTGTTTTCCCGCCAGCACCTACTTGGCTTAAAGGGGCAAGATTTTCAGGTTTGGATTTTTCACACCCCAAACACCGCTTTCGGCAAATTTATGGACCACACTGGACTGCGCAATTTACCCCTTTTGTTGTGGGTGCTACTAGGCAAAATGAGCTTGGTGGGTCCCCGACCCATCCGAGTCAAAAATAAAGAAAAAGTGATCCGTTGGCTTGCCGCGCTCTCGTCCTTGCGCCCGGGCGTCACCGGACCTTGGGCAGTGGTGGGGCTTGCCAATTTGGAAGAAGAAATGCGAGCCACCCTTTACTATATTCGCAATTGGACCATCTGGCTTGACCTACAAATTCTCATCCAAACACTCCTGGTGGCAATTCGCCGCAAGTGGGGTTTGCTCAGCGATGATTTATAGCCACACTTTATTCAAACTGTTTCAAAAATTATGCAAGCATTCATTGACAACTACTTGAAAGAACTTTCACAAGTGATCGATCACATCTCGCGTGAAGATGTAAACGCAGTGGCAGAAGCTTTGCTCGCCGCCCGCGATGCCGACAAAACCATTTTTATTATCGGTGATGGTGGCAGTGCCTCCACAGCCAGCCACATGATGTGTGACATCAATAAGTTTACACTGGTACCAGGTCAAAAAAGGTTTCGCGCCCACGCCCTTACCGATAACATGGCACTCGTCACCGCCTGGGGCAACGACACCTCCTTCGACAACACCTTTGCCGAACCTTTACGCAATTTATTGCGCCCGGGCGATGTTGTGGTGGCGATTAGCACCAGTGGTAACTCTCCCAACGTTATTAAAGCGGTGGAAATGGCAAAGAACGAATTCAATGCTCAAATTATTGGTTGGGTGGGGGACAAAGGCGGCAAACTGGTTGGGCTTTCAGATTTGGTGGTGCGCATTCCCAGCCCATTCATTGGACAACAAGAAGATGGGCATTTGATTCTGAACCATGTCATTGCCAATGCCCTGCGCGACCATTTATTGAAATAGCTGTGTCTATGCCCGCACCCCAACTAACTGTCATCATTCCCGCCTACAACGAAGCCAAGCGCATTGTCAATGGGCTAACTCAAACACTCAACTACCTTCACTCCCAAGCCTACACTTGGGAGTTGATTGTGGTTAACGATGGAAGCCGAGATAATACCGCTGAAATTGTGCGTTCAGCTCTGGCAAGTGAGCCAAACGCTCGCCTGATAGATTATCAACCCAACCAGGGCAAGGGACATGCCATCCGCACCGGTGTATTGGCGGCAACCGGCGAATGGGTTGTGTTTTTAGATGCGGATATGTCCACGCCAGTGGAAGAAATAGACAAAGCAATCGACCTTCTTCAGCAAGGCTATCAAGTTGTGGTGGGTTCTCGCCGTCACCCAGAAAGCCAGGTGCAACGCAAAGCAAGCGCGTTTCGCCAGTTGGGCACAGCCATCTTTGACTTTGTGCGCACCACACTCGTTGGGCTTCATCAATTTAATGATACGCAGTGTGGCTTCAAAGCCTACCAGCGTTCCGCCGCTGTGCCACTCTATCAGGCATCCGTCATCAACCGCTTTATGTTTGATGTGGAAATTTTGTTTTTGGCACAGCAATCTGGTTTGCGCATGGTCGAGATGCCGGTGCGCTGGATGGATGCGGAAGGCTCGACCGTGCGCTTTCTGCCCGGCTTATACCAAATGTTCCGCGATTTAACCCGCATTCGTTGGGTGCATCGCGGCTGGGGAAAAAAAACCTGACACATCCCACTCCCGCCTTCCACAGGCATTTCACATCATCCCGCATTCCGGTTCATCCCGATGTGTGCCAGTAGGCGGGTCAGTTCTTCTGGCACACTGCTTGGAAAAGCGCGTTGTAGGTCATTGCTATCCACCAATTGAAGTGGTGTATGCACACTCAATTGCCCATCTTCATCCAAGAGCCATACCCAGTCGGCAAAGCGCAATGCCAGTTCCAAATCATGCGTGCTCATTAGCACTGCACAAGTGCAGTCATGCGCCAAGCGTTGTGCCAATTGCATGATTTCCAAGCGGCGCAACCAATCTACAAAAGCAGTTGGTTCATCCATGATGAGCAAACTCGGCTGTTGGGCAATGGCGCGTGCAATCATCACCTTTTGCCGCTCCCCATCACTGAGTTCTTGAAAGTAGCGAGTGGCTAATTTTTCGATATGAACGGCTTGCAAAGCAGAGGCAACCATGGCGTGGTCGGTTGGGGTGGGGCGGGCGTGCCAACCTGCTTGGTGCGGGAACCTGCCCAGCGTGACCACCTCTTGCACAGTTGCCCAGCCCATCTGCACCCGCTCTGTCAGCACTACTGCCACCAATTTTGCCCGTTGTGTAGGGTCTAACTTGCTCAACAATTGTCCATCTAGCCACACAGCCCCCGCAAAGGGTTTTTGTAAACCGTTTAGCGTGCGCAGAAGGGTAGATTTGCCTGCGCCATTCGGACCGAGCAAGCAGATCAATTGACCGCGTTCAATGCTCAAATTTAAGTTTCTTGCCAGCGGGTGTCCATCTTTGGGGTGTCCAATGGTCAAATTTTGTGTATGAAGGAGCGCAGAACTCATGTGTGGGCATTCCATTGGGGTTCGCTAATCCCGTGCTGATGGTTTTCGTGGCGAGCCATGACAAAAAGCAAATCGGATAAGCGGTTTAGGTATGGCAATACAAAACTTCCAATTTCTTCATGGCTTGCCAATGTGGCAACAATGCGCTCTGCCCGGCGGCACACGGTGCGGGCAACTTGCAATTGTGCGGCGGTGGCTACCCCACCCGGCAAGATAAAGTTGCGCAATGCTGGAATTTCTGAGCTAAGCGCATCCAGCCAATTTTCCAGCCGCTTCACATGCTCTTTTGTAATTTGCGGCATCTGCGCTTTTTGTGGGTCGCTCTCCAGAAAGCACAAATCACTACCCACTTGAAAAAGTTCGTTTTGGATAATACTCAGCTTGCTGGCAAGGGTGGGGGGCATGCCCAAAGCAATTGCCAACCCAACATGCGCGTTAAGCTCATCTACTGTGCCATAGGCTTCCACGCGCAAATGCCCTTTGGATACGCGCCAACCGCCGCCTAATGCGGTTTCGCCTTGGTCACCGGTTCGAGTGTAAATGGGAGACATAGAAGAAGAATGATGAATGATGAATAGTGAATGATGAATTACAATTGCCACATCCCGTCTCCCAACTCCCGTATTCCATATCCCGTATTCCGTATCCCGTATCCCGTATCCCGTATTCCATATCCCACTCCTATTCCCTAATTCCAAGTTTAAGCAAAACAGACAGCACAATCGGTGCACCGATGAGTGCGGTGACGGCATTTAGGGGGAGGGTGTATTGGCTGGCAGGTAATTGCGCAATGATGTCGGCAACGAGTGCTAAGATGGCACCTATTAGACAGCAGGCAGGGAGCAACAGGGTGTGGTCGGCGGTGCGGAAGAGATTGCGGGCAATGTGTGGCACAGCCAGCCCGACAAAGCCAATTGGACCGCAAAATGCAGTGATGGTGCCAGAAAGTAAGGCAGTCAAAACAACTAGTTCGCGGCGCAACCTTTGCACCGGCACACCCAACGTTTGCGCGTAATCTTGCCCGAGCAAAAGCGCATTCAAAGGCTTGGCAAGGCGCAAACTGCCTACCAGGGGCAACACCACCAAAGGGGTCATCACTTGCAATTGGCGGGTTGTCACCCCCCCGAAATTGCCAAAACTCCAATTGATATAGGCTTGGGTGCGCTCTGGCATGGCAAAATGCAACAAGATGCTGACACCCGCTCCGGTGATGTAAGAGACCATCAGCCCAATCAATAGCAAGGTGACCGGACTCAGCCGCTGGGATAGTGCCAACACCACTAGCAAAACCAGTCCGCCACCGATTGCCGCGGCAATTGCCATGCCCAGCGAACTGCCCCAAGTGAGTGCTCCCAACTGTGCGCCAAATGCGCCGCTGACTGCCAAAACAAACAGTGCCACACCAAAGCTAGCACCAGCGTTGATTCCCAGCACAAAGGGGTCTGCCAAGGCATTGCGAAACAAGGTTTGCATTTGCAAGCCACTCACCCCAAGCGCGGTTCCGGCTAACACGGCAGTGATGGCGCGTGGAAGGCGGATTTGCCACACAATCACGCGCCATTTTTCATCGGTGAGCGGTTGCCCCCAAATGGCTTGCCAGATTTGCCCAGGCGGAATGCGCACGGAGCCAAATAGTAAGACTGCCGAAAAAGCGAAAAGTAGCGCAATCGCTAGCAAAATCCACAAGAGTTGGGTGCGTTTGTTCACAAGGCTATTTGGGTAATTGCCACGGCTATTCGGATAATTGCCGCGGCTATTCGGATAATTGCCGCGGCTATTCNNTCGGATAATTGCCGCGGCTATTCAGGTAATAGCCGCCAATAGGTGAGTGTGTGCTCAGCCAGCAGGTCGGGGTGCAGAATGGCAATCAGGTCTGCCAGCACAATCTGCGGGTTGGCAACGGCACTTTCATAGAAATCGTTACTGCCCGCCGCATTTTGGCGCGCATCACTATTGTACACGGCTTGGTTGGCAATTGCCGAAAATTCGCCCATGCGTTCATCTATTGCCAGCAAATCGGACGTGTTGGCAAAAAAGCCCGACACCAGCCAAAAATCCGCATCTACACCGCGTTCAAACACACTTTCAAAATCCAAGCTGAGTGTGGCATTTCCGGGCTCATCTGCCCACAGATAGTTACCACCCGCATCTGCCACAAACTGCGCCATGTAGCCTGCGCCACCCGGCAAATACCACACCCCTTCGTAGGGCGCGTTCAACAGCACAGTGGGTTGGCTCTCTGCCGCAAGTGCCAGGTCGCGTTTTGCCTGATAGTCGGTGGCAACTGCATTAAACCAAGCATTTGCCACTGCTTCCTGATTGAACAACGCGGCAATGACCTTGCCCCATTCGGCACGCGCAAGTGGGTTGGTTTCCAGATATTCCGCATTCAGGAAGACGGGCAGACCCACTTCTTGCAATTTGGGGTGAGCATCATAGTCTGGTGTGCCGCTGGCATAGGTCATAATCACATCTGGGTCGAGTGCCAAAGCGGTTTCTGCATCTACACTACTGCCACTGCCGATTTCCTTCACTTTGCCTGCGGCAATCATTTCCAGCACTGCCGGTGAATAGGTGTAAGTTCCCACATCTACCCCCACCAATGTATCCAATTTGCCAAATTGTTCTAGGAAAGGCAGGTAGGTGGTGGACATGGATACAAAGCGTTTGACGGGTACTTCGATGAGGGTCGCTTCGGGATGGTCGGTTGGGGCGGGTGTGCCGCATTGCACCAGCACATANNGTTCGCCACCTGTGTAGGGTGCTTTGACGGTAACGAGCTTGTAGTGGTTGTGGTAGCTGACCGAAAAAGCGGCGGCGGTGCTGACAGTCAATTTTTCGGGGAAATAATCGGTCTCTGCCGAGTAGTTGCTGACGCATCCGTCAACCAAATTGGTCGAGACGGTGGGGGTGGCTTGGGTTGGCTCAG
>DKKK01000179.1 GCA_002455215.1 Anaerolineales bacterium UBA6668
ATTTTGAGACCTGTTAGGTCTTTTTAGAACGAAATTCAAGAACGAATATAAGGTTAGAAAATAAGGGCGTTCTGGGTGCGTGGGTGCTACCCGTGCTGGGTATACTCACCCGCCGTTTCTTCAATCTGCGCCGCAGAAATCGGGCCTGCACGCAGAATAGTCACAGGCAGGCGCGTACAATCCACCACCGTAGAAGGGTTGGCATCGGGCGTTGCGCCACCATCCACAATCCAATCCACCCGCGCCCCCAAACTTTGCCGTACCTGCTCGGCGGTTAGGCAATCTGCCTGCCCAGCTAGGTTGGCGCTCGTCACCGCCAAGGGTCCACAGCTCTGCAAAATGGCAAGCGCCACCGGGTGATTGGGAATGCGCACGCCAATGGTTGGGTAAGGGGAGAGTGCCGCTGGCAGGTCGGGATTGCGCGGCACCACCAGCGTCAAGGCGCCGGGCAAAAAACGTTGCGCCAAACGTTGCGCGACTGGGTTGAGTGGCGGCGCTACAAGCGGAAGTTGCACCAGATCCGCCAGCAAGACAGCAATCGCTTTCATTGAGTCGCGCCCTTTGGCAGTAAACAACCTGCCAATGGCAATTTCATCATCCACACGAGCGGCAAGCCCGTACACGGTATCGGTGGGAAAGGCAATCAAGCCACCCTGCCGCACCACTTCGCAGGCAGTCAGAATGCTCTGTTCTAGCGCCGCATCGTTCATGCTTGTTCTTTTCCCATTTGCTCAATGGCGTAACCGGGCAATTTTTGCACTGCCGCCCGAAATTCGGGCGTGTGGAGTGTCTCACGCAAGGGGCGGAGCAATTCGCTATGGTAAAAGTGGGTGGGAATCACCAAATCATAACGCTCATGGTAGAGTGGCACAAAATCGAGTTGGAGCGCTTGCGCCGCCGCCGGAATGCCCAGCCCGACATCTGCCCGCCCGCTTGCCACCGCCGCCGCCACTGCCAAATGCGTATATTCTTCCTGCTCATAGCCGTTTACCTGCTCGCTGGTTAGCCCCAACTGCGCCAAATGATAATCGAGCAAGACGCGCGTGCCCGCGCCGCGTTGCCGATTGACAAAGCGCACTTCCTGCCGCGCCAAATCCGCCAAGCTATTTAGCCGCAAGGGATTGCCCGCCTGCACCAGCAAGCCTTGCGCTCGCTCCACCAAAGTTAGCAAAACACAATCCAGTTTGGCATAGCGTGGCAGATAAGCGCGGTTGTACTCGCCAGTGAGCGGGTCTAGCAAGTGGGAGGGAGCAAGGTGCGCTTCGCCGCGTTGCAGTGCCAGCAGTCCGGCTTGGCTACCGGCGTTCACACTGACCAAACGGCGTTGACGGCGTGCCAAAAATTGCGCCAACAAGTCTAACAACACATCGTGCGAGCCGATGCAAAAGATGGTGCGTTCTAGTTCGGCGGGGGTGCGATACAACTGCACCTGCACCGCGCTACCCGCCGGCAAGCCCGGCACGCCTGCCGGAATCAGCACCAGCCCATCCGCTTGCACCAGTGAGCTAATCACACCCGCCCCACGTTGAAGCGGCGCGGCAAGCAGGTTCTCACCCACCCGCCCGACCAGCACGCGCACATAGTCGTCATCGCCCGCATGTGAAGTGGTCTTGCGCGTCAGTTGGGCGGTGACTTGCAAGGGTTCGGCGGGTAAACAGCCCTGCCAACGGGCTAGCCAGGGTTCGACAAAAATTTCGGCGGTAAGCGCGGCAGACACCGGATAGCCCGGCACGCCAATGATGGGTACTTGGCGGCTGGGCAAGTGAATCATGCCTAGAATCACCGGATGTCCGGGGCGCACTGCCACGCCATGCACCCAGAGCGCACCTAGCGCCTGCACCACCCGCGCCGAAAAATCTTCCGCACCTGCGCTAGAGCCAGCATTGAGCAAGACCAAATCGCTGTCTTGCGCGGCAGTCAATACCTGCTGGCAGATTTGCTCAAAATTGTCGGGGGTGATGGGGAAGCGTTGCGCCACACCGCCCCATTGATTTACCTGTCCAGCCAGAATCAACGAGTTGTATTCGATAATGTCGCCCGCTTGCAAGGGCACGCCAATCGGCTTCAGTTCAGTACCTGTGGGCAAAACTGCCACACGCGGACGGCAAGCCACCCACACACTGGTTTGCCCACTGCCTGCCAACGCACCCAAATCAATCGGGCGAATACGATGCCCGGCAGGTAGAACCAATTGGGTCGCCACCATATCTTCCCCCAGCGGGCGAACATTGCGCCAAGGGGGCAGGCTGGCGCGTATGCGAATCTGGGCGGGACGGCGGGGGTTTTCCGCTTGGGTCACTCCATCGGTCAGCGGTTCGACCTGTTCAATCGGAATAACGGCATTTGCCCACAACGGGAGCGGGTCGCCGGTGTCCACATACTCGGCTTGGCTGGGTACTTGCAGGTAAGCGGGCTGGGTGGCGCTAGCGGGCTGGGTCGCGCTGGCTTGCACCGCAAAGCCATCCATGCCGCTGGCGTGATAGTGCGGGCTGGATAGTTTTGCCCAAACTGCATCGCTCAACACTCGCCCCACCAATGCTTCGCTTAACGGCAGTTCTTCACTGGCAAGCACACCGTCTAACCCAGCCGCTTGCAAAGCGCTGGCAAATGCTTCTTGCGCTTGGGAAAGCGGGATATCGTGCAAATAAAGTGACATAAGTAAGGATTTTTTGCTGGCTAAAAGGGAAATTTTTGGCTAATGGGCTGGTAACGCCGCATAAAATTCATCTGTACCGGGCGTGGCTAGCACAGCGGGAAGTGCAGTCAGCAGGTCGCGTGCCAGCACGCTGGCGGTTTGTCCGTGCTGTTGAGCGGCAAGCAAACCGGCACGGGCGTGTAGGTATGCGCCGCACCAAGCCGCCGCATAAGCAGGTAAACCTTGCGCCAGCAAGCCCGCAATCATACCCGCTAAGACATCGCCCGTACCCGCCCGCGCCAAAGCCGCACTGGCAAAGGGCAAGGTCATGCCGCGCCCATCCACATTGGCTATCACGGTGTACGCGCCCTTCAACACCAGTACCACCTGTTTTTCTTGGGCAAATTGACTGGCGATTTCCCAGCGGTGTGCCTGAATCTCGGCAATCGGACGCCCACACAAGGCAGACATTTCGCCGGCATGGGGGGTCAGCACGCACTGGCTGGGCAAGTTCTGCCAGCAAGCGGGAGCATCCGCCAGCAAGCGCAAGGCATCGGCATCCAGCACGGTGGGCGGCAGGCTGGGCGCATCGGGGGCAAGCAAGTTTTGGAGTAGCTGGGCAGTGTGGGCAGACTGCCCCCAGCCACAGCCGAGCAAAAGGCTATCTGCCTTGGGAAAATACGCCTGCAAGCGTTCTGCCCCATCCCCATTTAAGTAGCCAGCGCTTTCTGGTAGGCTTAGCCAAGTGGCTTCGGGCAAGTGGGTGAGTAGGTGCGCCTGCAAATAGGGCAGGCTTGCCAGCGTGACCAAGCCGCTCCCCACCCGGTAAGCGGCAGAACTCGCCAAAAGCGCCGCACCGCCATAGGCTTGTGAGCCAACCGCCGCCAAAGTGGTGCCAAATGTGCCCTTGTGGGCAGTGCGGGAGCGGGTGGGTAAGCAGGCTTGCACATCGGCTAAGTCGGGAACAGAGCGCGGAAAGCCGGTTCGGTCAGGAATCTGCGCCTGCCAACCAATGCTGGCAAACTTCAGTTCACCGACCACATCGGCGGAGTTCGATTGGAACAAGCCAGTTTTGTATGCGCCAAAGGTGAGCGTGGTGGTAGCCGGTAGGGTAGCAGGGTCAAACAGTCCGCTGTCACAATCTAACCCACTGGGACAATCTACCGCCAAGACGGGCACACGCTGGGGCAGGTGGGCACGTACCACGCCAATGAGTTCGGCTAGGTGGGGGCGTAGTGGCAATTTTGCGCCAATCCCCAATAGCGCATCTACCAGCAAGTCTGCCGTTTGCGCCCAATTTTGCAGTGTTTGCCATTGGGCGTCTTGGCTTGCCCAGGTGACGGCGTGGCTCGGCAGGCGCAAGCCTTTTGCGGCAGTTGGCAGTTTCTCTTCGTATAGGGTTTGTGCGCCGTACAGCAGGATTTCATATTCGCTGTTTTGCAAAAATTTTGCCGCAGTTAAACCGTCTCCACCGTTGTTGCCCGTACCTATCAGCAGAAGTACCCGCCCACCCGCTGGAAGCAGGCGCTGGATCTCGCGGGCAAGCGCTTGCCCTGCCAAAGTCATCATGCTGGTGTAGGAAATGCCTGCAAAATCAGCTTCAACTTCCAAATCGCGCATTTGTTGGACGGATACGATTTTTTGCATGGTACAATCGGAGTTATGTCTTACGAGAACGAACCATTACCGACACAAGAGTGGGAATTTGTGGCACAAGGCGAGCGTACAGCCACACAGGACACGGCTGTCTATCGGGTGCGAAAACTGCCCAGCGACCGCTTGCTTCAAGACCGTATGCCGTGGTGTGTCACTCTGGCGTGGCGTTTTATTCCCATGCACCACACCCGTCTGCCTAGCCCTGCGGAGTCGGCACAGATGAATTTATTGGAAGATGTACTGCTGGGCACGTTGGAGCCACTGGGGCAAGCACGCTTGTTGGTAGTAGCGACATCCATTTATTTACGGGAGTGGTGGTGGTACACCCGCGACCCAATCGAAATGCTGGCTATGCTCAATTCCAGCCTTACCCACTACCCGGCGTTTCCCATCAAAATCTTTCAGATGGAAGACCCGCGCTGGCAAAAGGTGAAAGCGCTGTTGGGCAAGGCAGGTTGAGTTGTACCCCCGGTGCGGCTCGAACGCACGACCGTCAGCTTAGAAGGCTGCTGCTCTATCCGACTGAGCTACGGAGGCGGATGATGGACGGCTGGCACGCGCAAGGCTAACCAGCGCCCTTAATTACGGCTATTACGCACCAATTCAATCGGACGAATGCCCTTGTACACTTGGCGGCTTCCTAAGGTGCGCAAAATGGTATCCACTTGGTTGGGGCGACCAATGGATTCGGCAAGTTGTAGCGGAGTCATCGGGTGGTTGCCGTTTTTTAGCAAGGCGCGAAAGACCGCATCCACCAGAGACATATTGCCATTGACAAATTCCGGGTGGTTGCCGCACTGGGTTTGCACCAGATATTGCAAAGCGCTGATGGTGGTCACTTGAGCAGTTAGCGGGTCAATCGAGTCGATTGTTTCGTGCCGAGCGCTTTCCGGAATTTCAAGCCCAAACTTGTGCGCCAGTTCGCGTAATTCGCTATGAAAATCGCGGATTTGCCCATCCCACCAAGAAACGTCAATGTGAAAGGGAGTGTCTGGGGTTGGTTTCGCCAGGCGAGAAAGTACACTCATGGTTAGTCGCCTCCTTCAGATTTGAGCCGCCAATAGGCATCGCCCACCGGCTCGCAATAGCTGGCATTTACCAAAACGCTAAACACCTGACGGGCAGTGAGCCGTTTGACGGTATTGACCGTGCTGTAAAGTGTGGTGGCATGTACCGAACCTTGCTGGCTGAGTTTGACCAGTTCGCGGAAGGATTGTTCTACCACGCGCTCCACTGTGCGATTGAGAGAACGCTCAAACAAGGCGTCGGCTTCCGCTTGAGATGCCACCGCCACCGCTACTTCGTCCAACATTTTGACACTGACACCTTGACGAAGCATGGTCATACGCAGTTGGTTCTCTTGGTTTTGGATGGTGCGGATCCAGTCTGCGCCTTTGTTGCGGCGGTGCAGGCGGATCACCACTTCATCTGGGTATGAGCCGGGCGCAATATTGACCAATGCACCCGCCAAAGCGCCGTATTTTTCATAGAGCGGCGCTAACCCATAGACAAAACGACCCGGGCGCACGACCCAGCCCGAAAAGCGCTGACCGGTATTGCCATCAATGATGGAAAAACGCACGCGCTGGGTGCTGAGGGCGGAGGGAAAGAGTGGGGATGTGCGTGCATTAAGTGGCAGGGTACCACTGGTGAGATGGTGGTAGGGGATGAAAATATCTACATTGGAAGTTGGCTTCCCATCCAATGCGCAATCATCCCACTCGTCGTTAATTTCCTTCACCAAGCGCTCAAGCGCTTCCGGTAAATGGATGGTGGGAATGTTGGTATATTCCGGCATTTGCAAGCGTGGTGGCACCAACAAAACAGCGGCAGGCTCTTTGGCTTTCAGATACCACATCACTTCGCCCTTTGGTCCCACTTCGTCAAAGCGGTCATCCTGCGATAGAACATAATTGAGCGAGAACTCCAATAAACTTAGGTCGTCGGTTTCATTCAAGCCCAGATGCGGAAGCAGTTCTGTGGTTCTGAGCGGTCCGCCGTTTGCCATGTCCAGCAAAGCTTCCACTAAGTTTAGGTGGAACTCATTAATTTCCAAGAGCATTTGCTTGAGGAACCAAGTGTTGGACAGGCAGATGAAATCGGGTAGTTGCATCAATTGTGACTGCACAGTGGCGCGTAAGGCGGGGAGTGCCATCTCGTGTGCTTCTGGCAGGTTGTTAAAGGGCAACTCATTTTCGGCGAGTTCGTGGAAATCACGCTGGTTAAGCGGGTGCTCAGGCAAGTTGCTGGCAAACTCATAGCGACTGCCGTCACTCAATTGCACCTGAATAACATTGAACGTCCCAATGTCTGGGTTGTTTCCCGCCCGCACAGCCAACACCTTTCCGGTGGCATTTTCCAAAAGCGGGAAGAGCAGTTGTTGGCCTGCTTCGTAGGTTTGTCCGGGTCGGTACAAACTCATTTGCTTTTTGTTGCGAGCCTGCTGTTTTTGGTTGGCTTGTTCCAAGCGATTCGCCAATACAGCAGAGATGAGATTGTCTAACGATTGGGGACGCGCAATTTCCAATAAATAGTGGTTTATGTGTTGAATGTCGTTCACATCTAACATAAAAGATGTAAGCCAAGCATTCAATTGGGTGGAATTTTGTTCTGTCACGCGGCTTTTTACTCTATATTCTTAATCGTCATGTTCTGTTACCTGTTTGCCTATGGCAAACTCTACTGACAATTTGCGGTAGAAAGGCATAAAACAGGCAAGTTTAATGAATGAGCAAATTATACGCAATGAATGGAAGTTGTCAAACGTTTAGTCTATTCTGGGTGCGTTTCAAGGTTTGGAATGGCTTCGCCTGTATTCGGTATGGGTCAAAAGCGCGTTTTTCTAGAGCAAAAAGCGTAGTTTCCATCCGTGTCCGCTATCGCTGAAACCCGGCACGATACGCCGTATGCTTGAAAATCATGCCTTTTTTCTTAGGGAAACCAGACAATTCTTGTCCTTACCGTGATATATACTGGTAAAATTACGCCATGACGCAAACGCCGCAATATGTTTTGGTGGGGCATATCACCGCTGATGTTCAAATAGATGGAACAATCCGCGCGGGCGGCACCGTGCTGTACGCGGCTCGGGTGGCAGAAGCACTGGGGGTGGCAGTAGCGGTGGTAACGGCAAGTGAGCCGCAGTTTGCCCATACTGCCTTGTCAGTTCCCCATCATGTTGTGCCAAGCGTTCACACCACCACGTTTGAAAATGTCTATCAAGGGGATGTTCGGGTGCAGTACATCCGCCAGCGTGCAGATACACTGCCAGCCGAAGCACTCCCGCTGGCATGGCGTTCTGCCCCAATTTTGCACTATGCCCCGGTTGCCAACGAAATTGCGCTTGCGGAAGTTGTCTCGCTTCACCCGCAATTGCTGGGGCTAACCATCCAAGGCTGGCTCAGAGCGTGGGATGCGCTAGGGCGTGTACGCTTTTGCGAGTGGCAACCGCCCGCCCACATTTGCCAACCCCACTGCCTAGCCGTTGCCAGCATTGAAGATTTTGCCGGTGATTGGCAGGCGGTTCACGCCTTAGCCGGGCATTTTCCCCAGTTGGTGATTACCCAAGCCGCAGGCGGGGCAACGGTCTTTCAGCATGGGGTAGCTACCCACTTGCCCACCCAGCCAGTCACTGCTACCCACCCCACCGGTGCAGGCGATGTGTTTGCCACTGCGCTTTTTTTACGTTTTTACCAACATGCGGATTTGCTTGCCGCAACTGCACATGCCCATCAGGTTGCCACCCGCCATATCTTGGGGCAACCGCTTTCTATTTAGGTTGATCCTGCTATGCAAAGAATTTATGCAATTGTTAATCAAAAAGGTGGTGTGGGAAAAACCACCACCTCCATCAATCTGGCGGCATACCTTGCCAATGCGGGCAAACGCGTGCTATTGGTAGATTTGGACTCGCAAGCCAATGCCACCAGTTCACTCGGCGCAGACAAGTATGCGATTGAAGGCGGCACGTACAGCGCATTGGTAGATGATGAAGATTTCTTGCTGAACGACCACATTTTGACCAATGAAACCTTAAAAGTGGACTTGTTACCTGCTACGCCCGACATGGCAGGGGCAGAATTGGAAATGGCAGGTTTGGAACAGCGCGAGTTTCGCCTACGGCTTGCCCTGCAAAACGCCACTGATTACGACTATATTCTGATAGATTGCCCACCTTCATTGGGCTTGCTCACGCTCAACGGGCTAACTGCCGCCCAGCAAGTGCTGATTCCCATGCAGGGCGAATATCTGGCATTGGAAGGTTTGGGGCAATTGCTGAATACCATTGAGCGGGTGCGGGCAGGTTTGAACCCAGCGCTATCGATTCGGGGCATCTTGCTGACGATGTTTGACCCACGCTCCACCTTGGCACAGGATGTGCAGGCGGAAATTGAGAAGCACTTTCCACAGCATTTGTTTTCTGCCATCATCCCACGCAATGTGCGCCTAGCAGAAGCCCCTTCTCACGGTTTACCTATTTTGTTTTACTCACCCACCAGCAAAGGGGCACAAGCCTACCAAGAATTGGCAAATGAACTGCTCCGCCAAGATGAAGGTTAACATAATCTATGACAAGCAACAAACCTAAAGCATCCGGACGCGGATTAGGGCGTGCCTTAGGGCGCGGTTTAGACGCGCTGATTCCTACCAGCACGGCGGGGACACTGCCCCCATCAGCCGGTGATACGCCAGCCGGGATTCTGCAATTAGCGATTGACAGCATTCGCCCCAACCCACGCCAACCGCGTTTGGAAATGAACGCGCAGGAATTGGCTGAATTGGTAGAAAGTATCCGCCAACACGGGTTGATTCAGCCCTTGATTGTGGCACGCACATCCCAAGCCGATGTGTATGTTTTGGTTGCCGGGCAACGCCGCCAAAAAGCGGCTCGTTTGGCAGGGTTAAGCACAGTGCCGGTGGTGGTGCGCGAGCAAGCCACCGACCAGCAATTGTTAGAACTAGCATTGGTAGAAAATGTGCAACGCAGTGACCTGGCTCCGCTGGAAGAAGCGGCCGCTTACCAAAGTTTGGCGGAGGACTTTGGCTTGTCACATGAACAGGTGGCAGAGCGCGTGGGCAAAAGCCGCGTGGCGGTGACGAATACGCTACGCTTGTTGCGCCTTGCGCCCGCCGTGCAGACTGCGCTCACACACCAAGAGATTAGTGAAGGACACGCACGTGCCTTACTCGGCTTGCCTACCCACCCCGCACAAATCGTTGCCCTGGAAACGGTACTGGATAAAGGCTTAAATGTGCGCCAAACCGAAGAATTGGTGCGCAAATTGCTGGGTGAACGCCCACAATCCGCCGAACCGCGCCCGCGCTTGCCCGAACTGACCGAACTGGAAGGACGCATCCGCGATAGCTTGGGGACGAAAGTGCGCTTGCAACGCAATCAGAAGGGACAGGGTTCGCTCGCCATTCATTTCTTCTCGGATGAAGAACTGGAAGCATTGCTGGCAAAGTTGAGTGTGCCGATGGAGTGAGCTTGTGGGGAAATGACTTTTAGTGGTTACAAGAGCAGGTTCGATTTTTTGAAGGAAAAGTTTTGTATGTCTGCCCTAGATAAAATCGCCTTTTTCCAACAACGGCGTGACGAAGAGCCGAATCAGGCATTGGCAAGGGAGCTTGCGGCGACACAAGACCGGCTTGGTATTCAAGTTATTGCCGAAAACCTTTGGCACAAACACAAAAGCGTGCGCAGTGATTGTCTGGGCGTGTTGTATCATATCGGCTATCTCAATCCTAGCCTAATCGCAGGCTATGTAGGCGATTTTTTGAAACTGCTCAAGGATAAGGAAAATCGCATGGTTTGGGGCGCGATGATTGGTTTGGCGACCCTTGCGGAAGAACGCCCCACCGAAATATGGAACCATCTGGATGATATTATTCACGCCATTGAACACAGCACGTTGATTACCTTTGTGTGGGGTATCAAGACATTGGCGCTGGTAGCCAAAACCGATCCGCACTACAGCGAGAAGATTTTCCCGCTTTTGCTGGGATACTTGCAAAAGTGCATCGCCCGCGACCTACCTTTGCACGCCGAGAGTGTGCGCGTAGCAGTGAATGAAAGCAATCGAACAGAATTTGTGGCGGTGGCACTGGCTCGGCAGAGCGAATTGACTCCGTCACAATTGGCACGGTTAAAGAAGTTGCTGAAGATGTTGTAGGTTTGCTAGGGAAGTGTTGCCAACTAAACAAGTGGGTGAAAACTCAACACGACTGTTAGCCCCCGACACGGTTCACCCACCCGCCAATGCTTGCCACATCCTATTTGCGGATGCAATAGACCAATTCATTGGGAAATAGCACTTCCACACTGTGCCAGCCCTGCCCGGCAATGAGCTTCTCAAAATATGCGCGGTAGTGGCTAACCAAAGAGCGCCCACCGCCGTGCAAACTAATGGCAGGGAAGGAAACCACCACCCACTGCGCTTGCAAAGCCTGCAAGAGTTTTAAGCCCAACTGCCCGTAGTTCTTCTCAAAACGTGGCAGTTCTTTGAGAAATAAGGCAACATCGGCTTGCTCACTAGGAAACTGAATAGCAACATCTTGCACTTTGGCGGTTTGCGGAAGCCCCTGCAAGGCAAAATAGTGATTGAGTAGCGCCACACGTGGCAGGTGAATCTCATACGCGTAGAGGGTACTCGCTTGCGGGGACATGCCCATCCACGGGAAAGCCAGCGGGTTCAATCCACTGGCAATATCCAGCACGGTATTGGGTATGCCGGTCACCGCCCACAATTGCGGATAGAACGTTTCGAGCAAATCTAGCCGCTCACGGGTGGAGTCGTGGCTGGCAAGCAAGGCGCGACACTCGGACTGAACCGCATCCGTACCACTGGCAAAGGCGGCGCTCAGGCGCTGGCTGGCAAGCTGATAGTTTGGATCGCCGAGGTACGGCGCCATGATGTTGTGCAGGCGTTCACGCAAGGCGGCTTCTGCCTTGCTGGTGGTGGCGTAACGCGCCAAGCACTCGCTCGCCAGTTGGCGAACCGTCTCTTCGGCGGTGTCTTTGTATTTTTTACTCGCCAAAATGCGGGCAGTGAGTGTATCCACAGCAGAAGTCATGGCAATCATTCCTTAGGGCAGGCGTTTCAGCGCGTCCAATGCTTCGGGTTTGTCGTTCAGTCGCCACTCATCCCCGCTTAACCGGTAAAACACCACCCCATGCACTTGCATGGCGTCATTGCCTTGATTCCAATTGGTAAAATGCTCCATCGCACGATTGATCCAATCTCGCGCCGTATCCGCCCGCCAACCCAGTGCGCCATTGTGATGAACGCGTTGGGGATTCACTTCGGTAGCAATGACGGGCAAGTGACGGAAGCGGGCTGGTACAGCTTGCAGTAAGGGTTGATAGGCCCGCAAGTGCAGGAACTGCCAAGTCAGCGGCGGGTCGCCAAATTTCACATCACTGTTTACCTGATTTGGGTCGCTATCTTGTGTTTTGGGGTGTACGGTCAGAAAGTCTGCACCGTCAATGAGCGTCAACATGCGCACCCACCATTCGCGGTTGTCGGAACCGGGTCCAAAGTAGGGGTCGGTAGCCAATGGCGCGAGTTTAGCACCGGCTGGACGATTACGCCAAATCTGGTTATACACTGTGGCATACTCTTCCGGTGAAATACGTCTGCCTTGCGGGCATTCTGCTGGATTGTTGGCTTCATTGGCGATGATATAGCCAAATGCGCCCGGAGAGCGGGCAATGGTTTTGAGCGCGTTGGCAATGAAAGTTTGGGTTTGGCTGGCATTGTCTGGGTTGGGGATGGTGCCGGTCCAATGATAGCCGTAGTTAATGCGCATCAGCACTTTCACCCCGGCATTGGCAAATGCACGATAATCAACTTCTGTATGAGCGTTCTCAATGGCGACTGAGTCTACCGTCCAGCCACGCTTGCCGTTGTTTACTAGCCAGTGAGCGGCATCGCGTTCTGCCCCGCAGTGTAAACCCATCTGCGGTGTAACTCTGGGGATTGGGGTGTAGAAATTATCCTGCACAAATTTCAGCGGGTCGTGATAGTTTTCAGTTACCACCGCTTTGTCTTTGACATTCCAACTCCCCGCGTCCAGCAGTGTTTTGCGAATCTCAAAGTGCAGGTGAGCTACGAAAGGTTTGGCTGGGTCACCCTTGCCCACCGAGCCGATTCTTTCCCCGCGTTGCACCACCTGCCCGACCCGCACCTGAAAATCTTGCAGGTGTGCATATTGTGACCAAATGCGGGTGCCATTTTGCAAATTGTGTTCAATCAACACAATATTGCCCCAAGACTTGCGGAAGTTGGCAAACAAGACAATCCCATTGGCGACACTATAGACCGGACTACCCAAGTCGTGGTCGCCGCCGCCCTTGTCATTTAAGTCTGCGCCCGGATGGTAGTCAAAGACCCCACTATTGGGTGTGACTTCATATTGCCGCAAGAAAGGGTTGGCATCGTACCAACCCTCTAAATTGGTGCGGTTGCCAACCGGATACCAAAAGCCATCGGTGGGAATATCGTTGGGAACCAGCACTTCCAGCCAGTATAAGCCGCCAAACTGCACGCCTTGTTCATCGGCAAAGCGCCAGTAACTGCGGTAAGTGCCGGGGATATTCGGCGCATACACTTCTACCGTAATGTCAAAATTTTTGCCCGGCACGACACCTTGCCCTAGCACAGTTTGACTTGCCCCGCCAAATTGCGGACCCAAACACTGCTGAAAGCGAAAATTGCTGGCAAAGGTGGTATTACCCGCATTGGCAAAGCGCCAGGTTTTCACCAATTTTTGGTTGGGAAGCACACGCGATTTATCTGGAAGTGTGACATCACTGACAAAACGCACCCGATGCCCTTTGTCTGCCACCACTTCAATATTGAAACGGATAGAGCCGGAAATATTGTTGCCGCTGGGATTCAATACCTGCCACTGCGATTGATAATTGCCAACCGTGCTAGGCGCAACCATACGCGAAGAAACCACTGCAACCTGCCCGGTCGGCGTGGGCGGCAGTGCCAGTACTTCGGGGGCGCTGAGCGCATTGCCACCGGTCAACGCCAGTTTGTAGCCATTGCCCCAATCGCGCCCGCTGTTGTTGCGGATTTGCCATTCCTTGCCAAATTGTGCATTGGGGAAAAAGCGTGTGCCGTCCGGTACGTTGGTTTGCGGAAGAAGTTCGGCTTCGCGCCCAGTATGGGTAGGCTCAATTTGTAGCGAATAGCTCAGTTCGGGTCCAAGCTCTTGCCCTAGCGCGGTTTTAATGCGCCAAGTTCCGCTCACCACACCATTGGTTGTGCCAAAATTGAGTTGAACGCCGACATTAAATTCTTGCCCCGCGGTAGCTTGTGGCACAGGCAGGCTAACCGGTTGCAGGTTTGCCCCGCTGGTTTGCACCAGTTTACAACCTTGCGGGATGGCAATCGAACCATCATTGCGCAAACGCCAGGTTTTTTGCGCCGAGCTATTGGGCAAGACGCTGGAGCCATCCGGTAAGCTAACATGCCGCACAAAGGTAAGTTTTAGCTTGCTCGTATCCACTGGTGCGCTTACATTGATGCTAAAGGTAGTGGGTGCGCCGAACCAGTGGAACGTGCCGTCCGCTAACCAGCGCCGCAACCGCCAAGTTTGACTAAAACTGCCCCCGTTGGCAGGCGTTTTAAACGACAAGGTGGCAAGAAACTGCCCATTGGGGTTGGTCTTGGGGATTGCCAATTTATCTGCGCCTTGCAGTTGCGGCAAGGTGGCTTGCCCGGCATCGTACACCCGCGCGAGTTCTACATTCTCCCAAATTTCAGCGCCGGTATTGCGTAACACGTAACTCTTGGAAAAAGGGGTGTTGACTGCCACGTTGCCACTATTGGGCACTGGAACGTCTTTTTCAAATGCGCCATTGTAACCGCCTGCCACCACCGCCACTTCTATCATCACCAGCGGGCCTTGCAATTTGCCTTGTGGTGTTTCCACTTGCCAGTAGCTTTTATAATTGCCGGGAGCCGCAGGCGCAAAAAATTTGATGGTCAGTTCGGCAGTTGCGCCCGGCGCGGTGGGCGGCAATGGGTAGGTTTTACTATCGCCATAAGAATCGCCCAACAGCAGTTTTAAATGAAAATTAGCATCCCAGGCTTGTGTACCGGTATTTTGTAAACGCACCACACGAATAAACGGTTCATAGGGATGAATTTCCGGGCTGGCAAAGCGCACCGCACTTTTGCCGGTATCTTCACCCAAGCGCCGCACGGTCAGCGGTTCGATAAACAAACGGCAGTTGCCTGCGCTGGTCGCTCGCCGAATGTGTAAAGTCAGCGGTTGGAACGAGCTTTCGCTACTGACAGAAAATTTTAGCCCGCTGGCAAAGAGCAAGTTGGCGGGAACAGCCTGCCAATCGGGGGGTTGTTGCCCGCTGGTGAGCGCGATTTGCAATGCTAGCCCATCTGTTTGCG
This sequence comes from Anaerolineales bacterium UBA6668, assembly GCA_002455215.1. GTDB lineage: Bacteria > Chloroflexota > Anaerolineae > Anaerolineales > UBA6668 > UBA6668. The sequence goes on from DKKK01000179.1 coordinate 14,713, forward strand.
GGTCGTGTTCCGGGCGTGCCAAACAGCGCAATTGCAGGCGATATTCACCTACCGGCAGTTTGGGTGTGAATTGTAGGCGGGTCCAATACGGCTCCGTGCCTGCCAGCACCAAACAGTGGTCGCCCTGAAATGGGTACTCCGCTTGACGGGCAGTTGGTACAGCCGCCTTACGCAACAAACGTAATTTGGGAGTTTCCCAGCGCAAGGACTCGCCCGGATGAGTGGTGTTTTGCTCGTTTTGGGTTTGCCACAACCCTTCCACCTGCCCACTGCTTGCAGGAGCGGTAGCACCTAGCAAGGCTTGAAAAGGAATCACCCAATGGCTGGGGCTGGGTGGGTTGGCGCTGGCTGAGTCGGAAGCACGGACTCCCTCCCCACTGGGCAATCCTTTGGCAGAAAAAGCGTTCACACGCTGGTTGGCTGGTGCGCTGTAGGTAACGTTGGCGAAGCTTACCTGCGCGAGTACTTGGGAGCCTGTCAGGTCGAAACTGGTTTCGGCGAAATCGCTTGCGCCCAAACAATGGATGAAAGCGGCGGAAACATACGGGTCGGCTTGCAATTGTTGGGCATACCAATTAAACTGCTGGGCATAGTACTGCTCATTGGAGCGTTTTTCCGCGCTCGTTTCTCGCCAATAGGGGATTGGGTCCTCCGCGCCAGTGTGTGCCTGCCAAGTGTTGCCCAGGTTGCGCCAGCCCTTGCCCTGCCCTTGCGGATCTTGCACCCCAACGGCGGTAAGCACCAACGGGATGTGGTGCAGTCCGGCTGGGGTCAGCACTTTCTCATACACTGCCCGATAGCCCAAATGGCTATGAGCGTCCCACATCCAGCCAAACGGAAACTCTTGCAGACCTAGAACAGCCTGCGTTTCTTGCGCGGCTTCAAACATGGGCAGTAGCGCTTGCCAGTGCTGGCTGGCATCGGAGACAGGCAAAATGCTGGGGAGATTGCCCACCACCGTGCGTGCGCCCACTTCATTGGCAAGTTGGCGGGCACGCTCCGCTTCAAACAAGGCAAACCATGCCAAGCTAGCAGGTGTGATGCGTCCGGCAAGCGATTTTTGGATATCCGGACCCACCCAATAATTGACGAGTGGGTAACGTGCAAAGGTGGCTCGTTGGGCGGCAACAAAGCGGGTTGCCACGGTGTGCGGGTCTTCGAGCAGGTTGGCGGGCAAGAGCGTGCGCTGTTGACGAGTTTGCGCCAAGATTAGGGGCGTTTTTGTCAAGCGTAGTTGGTTAATTTGCTCCAAATGGTCAGTAAAAAAGATGGCTTGCAGACCATTGGCAAGCAAATCACCGAGCGCTTCAGTTTGATTGGCAACAACAACACCCAAAATGGACATAACGTCAATCTCCAAAATAATAAGGAACCGAATCTAAAAAATTACCCTTTCGTGGGTGGTATGGTTTTGAATCTGTTCCTGAACTTTTGCATATACTGGTGAAACTTTATCGGCTCAATGGTACGGGTAAGGATGCTAGGTAAATTATTTAGTACGTATGCCAAAGGCGCAGTTTCCATCTGTATCGAGTTTCACCTTTCATTGGATTATACACTACTCTCTTTTGCCGAAAAATAGGGGATGATAAATTTCACAGCAAATGCACACACAACTTTAAACGGGTTCTTTTGGGTAGTTTGATAAAAAACGGCAAAATTTCCGTGTGTTTCCTCATAATTCCTGTATAATAAGAACAATCGTTCCACAGAAAGGAGTTTTTTTATGAATATCATTGACATTACCCATGAAAGATGTTTGGTTTGGATGCTCAAAAGTGTACACACCCTTGCCAATTTGGTTAAGACTCTTACACAAGAGCAAGCACGAACATGGACAGACGAAGTTTCTGCCGATGGTTCACCCGGCTGGAGTGTCTTGCAGGTTTTGTGCCATGTGCGCGATTTTGATGAAATCTTCTACCAACGAGCGCAAATGATCCGTTCTACCGACCACCCCCACTTACCGGCGTATGACCATCTGGCATTGGCAGAAGACCGCAATTATCAAGGGCAAGATTTGGTGCAAGTGATGGATAGTTTGGTGGAATCGCGCTACCGTTTTCACGAATTTTTCCAAAGTTTAAGTGCCGATGAATGGGAACGCGCCGGGATTCACCCGGAAGCTGGCGAATTTAGCCTATCGCGTGCGGCGTTGCAGGTGGTGGGGCATGATATTGACCACACGGAGCAAATCACCAAGATTATCGCCCGTGCGCAAAAAACAACCGCTGGCGAGTAGTACACTGCCAATGGGAGGGAATATTCCGTATGCTAGATTTGAGTAAACTGGTTCGTGAGATTCCACAACTCGCACGCAGTTATAGGCAAGAGCACATCGCTAAAAAAGACGCCTTGCAAGTGGCGCGTGAAAAGTTGGGCGAGTTGGAGGGGCTGATGCCGCTCTTGACGCAACGCCTGGCGCAAGTGGCGCAAAGTAAAATCAACTGGCAGGGCGCATTTATCGCTTCCGAAGTGCCCGCCCACCAAACCATCCCCCCACCCGACTTGCCCGCTCGCTATGATTTGCTGGCAGTGGACGGCTCGCAAATCTACCCCAACCGCCACAGCCCTATTCTGTACTACCTACTCAACATCGGCAGTATTTTTTATCAGCACGGCGTCAACATTGCGCCACAAGTTGAGTCGCAACCGCAGATTTTCTTCCACGCTAATGACTTGTACACCGACCCAGATCGGCTGATTGATACGGCGCTGGTGAATGCGAAACGCGATGTGGCAGAAATTCAAACATTGGCAGAGAAAGCCTGCCAATACCGCACTCCGCAGGCGCCCTGCATTGCCCTGCTCGATAACAGCCTGAAGTTGTTCATACCCACCAGCCAAAACACGCATACAAACGCTTGGCAATTACTGTCCGAAGCTTACAACACCGCCAAGCAAACGCTTCAGGCGAATGATATCATTTTGGCGGGCGTGATAGACCGTTCTCAGGCACAGGCGGTGTTGCGCTTACTTCAGTTGGCACAAGCCGCCCAGTTAGACGAAATTTCGCTTAAATTGCCAGATAGTTGGGCAGTATTGACTGATGCTGAGCTATTTGGCAATCTGCCGGAACACCACCGTTCCACGCTGTTTACCACCCCGCTTGCCAACGACCCAGCTAGCCTGCAAAACACGTACTTTTTTTATCTCAATATTGGTGGCAAGGATATTGTGCGCGTGGAAGTACCCGAATGGGTGACGGCGCTACCCGAAGCAATCAATACCCTTCATGCGAGTTTGATTCACCAAGCGCGTGTGGGTGGTTTTCCGTATGCGCTGACACGCGCCCACGAGTTGGCAGTGGTTAGCCAAGCCGACAAGGCAGAGCTTGAAGCCTTTTTCAGTGGCGAACTGCTGAAACAAGATTTATTTGTCCTCCCTTCTGCAAAACAAATAGGTAAAAATCAGGTGTCCCGATGAGTGAAATCAAAATTGGCAGATTAATCCGCAGTAGCAGTACCGACTTTGTCTTTGGGGCAACTATCCCCGAAAAAGAAGTGCCAGCCTTTGGCAGTTTTGTGCGTTCATCTTTGCCTAATCAGCAAGGAAAAATGTTTGGGGTCATTTTTAACCTGACCATTCTAAACAGCGAATTTTTGCGGCGGGTTGCAACTGCCGATATTGTCATAGACGCCAATATGATGACTGACTTGCGAGCGAGTCAATTGCCCATTGAAGTGAGTGTACTTTCGGTGGGTTATCAACGCGGGGAGCGAATCGTGTGTGGTGTGCCACCCCAACCGCCTATTTCGTTGGAGTTTGTGGAGTTGTGCAGTCATGAAGAAATCAGCGCTTTATATGGTTCACCGGATTTGGTGCGGCTGATTCTGCACTCGCGCTTAAACACTGCCGATGACCTTCTGCTGGCTGTGATTGAGCGCCAGCTTGAAATCTTACCGGCTTCCGCACGCCAGCGCACTTTGCACCAGACCGGGCGGGTGGTTTCGCAGTATTTGCAAAACGATTTTAATCGGATGGATGTTTTGCTGGGACGTTTGGAAGGGTTGTTGAGCTTGGCAGGTTAACCGCCGACCGATAGGTCAATTTGCACCCAGTCGCCCACGTTTAGCTCTTCCGCCTTTTGCACGGCGAGCTTAATCGGCACCAGATATTGCCCCTGCTTGGGAAAGAGCGATGTACGCCAGTGGGTTTTGCCAATTTGCACGCGTACCGGTATCACGCCCCAGCCATAGGTCACTTGCGTTGAGATGGCTTTAATTGCCGCGCTTGGGTCGGGGGGCACAGCGACAAATAAGAATGGGGCGGGACCGCGCCAGTAAAAGATTTCGCCTGAAAATTGTAGGTGCATAGGTTATATCTGCCCGCCTACGCCTTTAAACTTGTCCACAAAAGCGGCAATTTTACGAAAAACGCTTTGTTTTTTGCCTAAGTATTGCGGATTCAGCGGGCTCATTTTGGGGAGTATTGCATTGAGTTCTGTGCCGTTTTCACTGGCATATTCACGCTTTAAGGATGCACTGATATAACGTTTAGCCGCTTCTACATTTAGATTTTCATCGCTAATCAGTTCATTCACTTCGCGTTGTTGCTCTGCTTGTGCAAAGGCAAAGAAAGACTCGATAATACTCACTTTATCGGGAATGTCGTCTAAGTTGGTTTGGCTAATAAAATCAACCATCAAACTTTCTTTGGCGCGGTTGCCAAGGCTGGCGCGAATTAAACGCCGTGCTTCTTCCACCAATGCTGCTTTGTCTTTGCGTTTTTTATTGTGTTCAAAGATTAATTCCAGAATGTAATCCAGATTAATTTCTTGTGATTTGAGTAGGTCCACTTCAAAAACCACATCATCCCAATCAATGGTGGTGGCATCTATGTCATTGCCCGCTTTTTGCTGGCGAAGCCAATCTCGAATATCGTTATAGGTGGAACGGTAATCTTGAATGGCACGTTCGGTAGGCAAGCGTATCGCCTGTAGGGTAGCTATGTCATCATCGGTCAGGTAGTACTTGGCTTTATATTCATCTACAGCAGTAGGGTCAGTCAAATCTAGGCTTTGCAGTGCTTTTAACCCAGCAAATTCATCGAAGTTTTGCATTACACTCTCGACACGCAAATATTCACCAAATAATTTCACGAACTCTTTTTTATCCTGTTCTCGAAAAATTTCATCGGGATTTGGAAAACGTTGTTGTAGTTCTGCCACCACATCCAAATAACCACGCCGGGCTTCACCCGTCACTACATCGGTAAAGCCTTCCATGTACTCTTTATAGCTCTTTTCCAAGACTACGTTTTTGGTGTTGTTGTCACCAAATAGAGTGATGGCGTCAATGGTGGCTTGTTCTAAATCGCGAAAGGTGACGATATTGCCAAAGGTTTTGGTGGCACCATAAATGCGGTTCGTGCGTGAATAGGCTTGGATCAAACCGTGATAGCGCAGGTTTTTATCCACAAATAACGTGTTCATCGTGGGTGCATCAAAACCGGTGAGAAACATGCCCACCACAATCAGCAAATCAATTTCCTGTTTGATGAAACGCTGGGCAAGGTCGCGGTAATAATTTTGAAACGCGTTGCTATCCACACCATAATTGGTTTTAAACAAAGCATTATAGTCATCAATTGCCGCGCTTAAAAACTCTTTCGCACTACTCTCCATTGCGCTAAGTTCAAAGCTTTCATCAGAAGTTTCACCTTCTGCGTTTTGTTCTTCGTTCGCCACAAAGGTAAAGATGGTGGCAATCCTAAGCGGCTTATCGCTTTCTTTTTGTAGGTGCTTAAACGCTTCATAGTACAGTTTGGCTGAATCCACGCTACTTACAGCAAACATAGCATTAAAGCCTTTGCTATCCGCTTGTAAACGATGTGTTTTTTGTTTGAAATTATTTAAGATGTATTGGGCAATTTCTCGAATACGGTCGGGGTGCAGCAAGGCTTGTTTATTTTCTGCCGCCGTGAGTATTTTCTCGTCTTGTTCCCTTTCAATGTCCTTAAATTGCGGGCGTACATCGTTGTAGTCCACCTTGAATTTCAGCACTTTTTCATCGCGAATGGCATCGGTAATCACATAAGAATGTAACTCACGCCCAAACACGCTGGCAGTGGTTTCTGCGCCCGAGGCATTTTGCGGGAAAATCGGTGTTCCTGTGAAACCAAACTGATAGAATTTTTTGAATTTTTTCTTTAGGTTTTTTTGCGCTTCGCCGAACTGCGAACGGTGTGCTTCATCAAAAATAAAAACCACGTGCTTGTCGTAGATGGGCAATTTGCCTTCACTCTTCATCAAGTTGTTCAATTTTTGAATCGTGGTCACAATGATTTTATTATCATCGTTATCCAGGTTGCGTTTTAACCCAGCGGTGCTATCTGAACCATTGACGCTATCGGGTGAAAAGCGCTGGTACTCTTTCATGGTTTGATAGTCGAGATCCTTGCGGTCAACCACAAAAAAGACTTTATCAATAAAATCGAGTTCAGTCGCTAGGCGTGCCGCTTTAAAGCTGGTTAAGGTTTTTCCCGAACCGGTGGTGTGCCAAATATAGCCACCGCCATTAGTGGTGCTCCATTCTTTGGCTTGATAAGCGCTGTTTATTTTCCACAAAATGCGCTCGGTTGCGGCAATTTGGTAGGGACGCATCACCAATAAGGTGTCATTCACGTCAAATACGCAATAGTGCATCAGCACTTTCAGCAAAGTGTTTTTCTGAAAAAACGTTGCGGTAAAGTCTTTTAGGTCTTTAATTAACGAGTTATCCGCCCTTGCCCAATTCATGGTGAAATCAAAACTGTTTTTGTCGCGCTTGGTGGTATTGGCAAAATAACGAGTATCGGTGCCGTTTGAAATCACAAAAAGCTGTACATATTTGTACAATGAATTGGTGACATTAAAACTTTCTTTGCTGTAGCGGTGAATTTGGTTAAAGGCTTCGCGAATTGCCACGCCGCGTTTTTTGAGTTCGATTTGTACTAATGGCAAACCATTCACCAAAATGGTGACATCATAGCGGTTAGCTTGTTTCCCTTTTTGTTCAAATTGTCTGATAACCTGCATTTTATTGCGGGCAATGTTTTGTTTATCTAATAGATAAATATTTTGGATACGCCCATCATCAAAAACAAAATCATGAATATAGTCGTCGTGAATTTTGCGCGTTTTGTCTATAACGCTATCGCTCGGTTTGTCTAAATAGCTCTCCACAAACCGTTGCCATTCACTATCCAAAAACTGCATTTGATTCAGTGCTTGTAGTTGGACTCGCACATTCGCCAGCATTTTGTCGGGGGTGTTTAAATCGGTCAGGTATTCATAGCCCTGGTTTTGCAGGTCTGCAATGAATTCCATTTCTAGCGCGTATTCGCTTTGATAGGTTTCCTTTACCTGCAAACCCTTGGTGTATTTGTCTAGGACGATAAAGTTATTTGATTCGGCGATGGTGTTGTATTTAATCATTTTTTACCACGAAAAGCACGAAAGACACGAAAGGTTTAAAGAACTAGCCGGGTGATGGATGCTTTCGGGTATGTTCCAAAATTTACCAGTAAGCCCAGTTTCATGCCGGTTGCTTTCAAATAGTTAAGCACTTGTGCCTGATGTTCCGGGGCGATGTCTTTTACGGCTTTGATTTCAACGATGATTTGCCCATAGCAAATTAGGTCGGGTTTGTAGGTTTGCCGCAGGTTTTCTCCTTTGTATGCCAGTTGCAATGGCTGTTGGGCAACAAATGGGATTGCTCTTTGCGTAAGTTCCTTCTCTAAACATTCTTGGTAAACAGCTTCGAGAAATCCACAGCCCATTTCACGGTAAACTTCAAAGATTGCGCCTTGAATTTTGTAGCTTTCATCTTTAAATAGTATTTCTTGGCTCATCATAATTCTCCTTTTATAACCACGAAAGGCACGTACCATGAAAGGTACGAAAGACGCAAAAAAGCATATTTGTTATCCACGAAAGGCACGAAAGACACAAAAAAGCATATTATATTTGTTATCCACGAAAGGTATGAAACGTTAAATACAAAAGACATGAAATTGTTAACTACGCAAGGTGCGAAAGATACAAAAAAAGCAAAGATATGTTGCCCTGCCCTTTCGTGCTTTTCGTGTCTTTCGTGGTTCATGGTTTGTGGTTAGAAAGTTAACAGTTGTTCGCGGTAGTACTCATATTGCTGTTGACGCAATGCTATCTCACGTGGCAAGCCTTCGGTGATTGAGTTAGTCAATGTGTCGAATTTATCCAAGATAGCCACAATGCGAGCTTGTTCGGCAAGCGATTTTTCAGGGTTATTGGCATACGGAATGGGTATCTTAACTTTTTTCAAGTTGTCATTGTATAGGCGTTTAATTACTCCTCCATCAGATGGGTTCCATTCTGCTGTTTGATAAAAATAATACAGATATTTGTTCAATACGCTTCGCTCATCATTTTCAATCCAGACTATATTGCTATCTTGAAAATAGGCTACTTGTCCGTCAAATATCACCGCTCTGCCAATTGTTCCGCTTGCAGATATTAGAACTTCGCCAACTTTAGGGTAACTATATTTTTTCCTAAATTCATCAAATAATTCTCGCGAAATAAAAGCATCCGGTTCCTTTCCGAATGTCCCAATTTTATAAAAAGGAATATCACCTGTATCAGATGTTTGATCCTTAAATATCCGTTTGCACATGCGGATTTTCCCCACCTCCCCCAACGTCTTCCACTCCACTTGCCCTTCCGCAAAGGTGAGCAATTGCTCGCGGTAATACTCGTATTGCTTTTTTCTGGCGGTCAGCTCCGCTGTAAGCTCCGCTGTNNTGTAAGCTCCGCTGTAAGCTCCGTGAAATTGTCCAAAATGCGGACAATTTCCGCTTGGATAGCCAGGTGTGGGATAGGGATTTGGATTTTTTTGACAACCTGTGCATTAATATTGGTCTGCGAACCTGCCCCAAGCGATTTGATGTATTCATACTTGCTAGACAAGTAATAAAATACATAACGGTAATTTGCTATACTCTCATCAATGTGTATATTGGCACAGGCTTGATTGGTTGCCATCGGGATTTTATTAATCCCAACTTTTCCAACTGTAGCTCCATACATTGCAATAATTACACAGTTTTCAGGTATCCATTTCGCACTAGAATTTTTCAATCCAGCATCTGTGATTTTTACACCAGTATCCCAGATTTCATTGAAATTTACTTCTTGTGTCCGTAACCAAGGTATATTTCCACCGTAGTACTCTAAAACACCCGTTCTTGGTGTACCTCCAGAAGAAATATTTTTCGCCACTTCCCCCAGTGCCTTCCACTCCACCTTTGCCCCACCCAGCAATTTCTCCACAAAGTGCAACTGGCTCATGCTTCAATCTCCGCCACAATCGCATCAATCTCGGCACGTAGCCGGTCAATCTTTGCCACAGTCAGTTTTAGCTCGGCATTGAGTTTGTTAATATCAATCAANNAATCACTTCGCGCGTATCCGCCGCTTCCACATAAGTACTAACCGATAGGTTGTAATCATTGGCGACTATTGCATCGTATGTCACCGATTTGGCAAAGTGCGCAACATCTGCTTTGCTGTCGAAAGACTCGATTATTGTTTGGATGTGGGCATCGGTCAGCGTGTTATTATTGGTTTCTTTTTTAAACAAGCCACTGGCATCCATAAACTGGGTGGTGGTGTCTGTTTTGTGTTTGGAAAGCACCAGAATATTCACCGCAATGGTGGTGCCAAAAAACAAGTTAGGAGCTAAAGCAATCACCGTCTCAACATAGTTATTATCCACCAAATATTGGCGGATTTTCTGTTCAGCGCCGCCCCGATAAAAAATACCGGGGAAACACACAATCGCCGCCCGCCCCTTGGGTGATAGGTAATGGAGCGCATGAAGCACAAAGGCGAAGTCAGCTTTGGACTTGGGGGCTAACACGCCAGCGGGGGCAAAACGTTCATCATTAATCAGGGTTGGGTCATCACTGCCAATCCAATTCACCGAATAGGGTGGATTAGAGACAATCGCATCAAAGGGTTTTTCGTTGCCAAACTGCGGGTCTAACAGCGTGTTCCCCAGCGCGAGATTGAACTTGTCGTAGTTAATGTTATGCAAAAACATATTCATGCGCGCCAGGTTGTAGGTGGTGTGGTTAATCTCCTGCCCCCAAAAGCCGTCTTCAATGATATGGGCATCAAAATGCTTTTTAGCTTGAAGCAAAAGCGAACCAGAACCGGCGGCGGGGTCATAAATTTTGTTGACACTGGCTTGCTTGTGCATCGCAAGTTGTGCAATTAGTTTCGATACGTGTTGCGGGGTGAAAAATTCGCCGCCCGATTTGCCTGCGTTGGCGGCATAATTAGAGATGAGAAACTCGTAAGCATCGCCAAACAAGTCAATTTGGTTATCTTGGAAGTCGCCAAAACGCAGTCCTGCTACCCCTTTCAACACCGCGGCTAGGCGAGTGTTTTTGTCGGTAACGGTATTGCCTAAGCGGTTGCTGGTGGTATCAAAATCGGCAAATAAGCCTTTGATATCCTGTTCGGATGGATAGCCATTGGCAGAGCTTTCAGTAGCAGAAAAAATAGCGGCTAAATCGGTGTTAAGATTGGCGTTGGTATGGGCATTAGCGACGATGTTGGTAAATAACTGGCTGGGATAGATGAAAAAGCCCCTGGTTTTTATCGCATCGTTTTTAATTTCTGGCGTAATGACCTCATCAGGGAGTTCGGCATACCGAATGCTTTCGTCACCACCTTCCATGTAGCTGGCAAAGTTTTCGCTAATAAAGCGATAGAATAAAGTGCCGAGCACATACTGCTTAAAATCCCAGCCATCCACTGAGCCGCGTACATCATTTGCAATCTGCCAAATTTGGCGCTGTAGTTCAGCGCGTTGTTGAGTACTAGTCATGCCTAATTCCTGTTCAAATAAAATCTGATGGGTAACCATCCGTCAATACGCTCCATTATACTACTCAATCAAACTCACGCAAGCCGCGCAACCACGTGCCAGCCCCCGCGGCAACACCCAGCTTGCCCTATGCCAAACAAAGTGATAAACTCAGCCTGTTGGGAAATTGCGCCTTTTAAAATGCAATTCTGCCCAAGCGCAGTCTATATTCGACACACACAAACGACTTTTTCTTTAACAAAAAACCGCAAAACTGACCCGTGTCAACTATCACAGACTGCCACAATCGTATTCACAACCCATCGCCGCACTTCTCGGAGCTGTCATGTCCACCCATCCCCTTGCAGGCAAACCCGCCCCCCGCTCACTGCTGACCCACATTCCCCGTTTAATCTCCGCCTACTACACCGAACAACCCAACCCAGCCGAAGCCTCCCAGCAAGTGGCGTTTGGTACTTCTGGGCATCGCGGCACTTCCACCCAAGCCAGTTTCAATGAAGCCCACATTTTGGCGGTGTGCCAAGCCATTTGCGAATATCGGCAAGCGGCTGGCATTGACGGTCCGCTCTTTATCGGCAAAGACACCCACGCGCTCTCTGAACCCGCCGAAAGCACCGCCATTGAAGTATTTGCCGCCAATGGGGTAGAACTGCGCGTACCAGCAGGACCTGCCTACACTGCCACGCCGGTCATTTCACACGCCATATTGCGCTACAACCGTGGGCGTTCTAGCGGGCTGGCGGATGGCGTGGTGATTACCCCTTCGCACAATCCCCCCGATGATGGCGGGTTTAAGTACAACCCACCCAGCGGCGGACCCGCCGGACCAGAAATTACCAACGGCGTGCAAAAACGCGCCAACCAAATTTTACAAAACGGCCTGCGCGAAGTACGCCGCCTGCCTTTGCGCCAAGCCTTGCAAGCCAGTACCACCCAACGCGTGAACTTAGTTTTGCCCTACATCCAAGATTTGCAAAACGTGCTCAACCTCGACCGGGTTTCCAAAGCAGGAGTACGCATTGGGGTTGACCCGCTGGGCGGTGCGGCGGCAGAGTACTGGGACCTGATTGCCGAACAATACGGGCTGGATATCACAGTCGTAAATCGCACCATTGACCCGACCTTTGCCTTTATGTGTGTAGACCATGATGGAAAAATCCGCATGGATTGCTCGTCACCCGCGGCAATGGCAGGCTTGATTGGCTTGAAAGACCAGTTTGATATTGCCTTTGCCAACGACCCGGATGCCGACCGCCACGGCATTGTCACCCCTTCCAGCGGTTTGCTCAATCCCAACCACTATTTGGCGGTAGCGATTGATTATCTATTCCAAAACCGCACTGGCTGGCGAGCAGATGCCCAAATCGGCAAAACCTTGGTATCTAGCTCCATGATTGACCGCGTGGCAAAGAGTTTGGGGCGCACGCTTGCCGAAGTGCCGGTCGGTTTTAAGTGGTTTGTAGATGGCTTGGTAGATGGCTCATTCGGCTTTGGTGGGGAAGAAAGCGCGGGTGCTTCTTTCTTGCGCAAGGATGGCACTGTTTGGACCACCGACAAAGATGGCATTTTGCTAAACTTACTCGCCGCCGAAATTACCGCCGTAACGGGCAAAGACCCTGGCGTGCATTATCGCGCACTAGAAAGCCGCTTTGGTAGCCCCGCCTACCAGCGCATGGACGCACCTGCCACCACAGCCCAAAAGAATATTTTGAAGAATCTCTCCCCCAGCACGGTAAAGGCAGAAACCTTAGCGGGCGAACCCATCTTGGCACGACTCACCCAAGCCCCCAGCAACCAAGCTAGCATTGGCGGGCTAAAAATCGTCAGCGAAAATGGTTGGTTTGCCGCCCGCCCATCTGGTACAGAAGAGATTTATAAGATTTATGCCGAAAGTTTCTTGGGAAGTGAGCATTTGAAGCGCGTGTTGGAAGAAGCGCAACAAATTGTCAGTGCCGCATTCTCTGCCTAGCGTTTTTCGCCCGGCGTTTGTCCCACGATGCGCTTTTACCCGAGTAATGCCTCCTGCCAATTGCTCGGGTAAACAGTACCGCACTCATGCCAGTCTCATTTTGCAGTGCTATAATTGTCTAAAATTTCACAAATCAACTGCACTCGGCAGATTGTGCGATGTACAAGCGTGACAGAGCGACAGTTGGGAGAAAAAATGACTGACCGAAAAATCGCTACTGAAAAAGTACAAAAAACAATGGTGCAAGCCGCTCAATGTCCGGTACACCGCACAGAAGATGGCACGTGGCATGTTTATAGCCAAGAAGTTGCTCGCAATGTCTTACGTCAAGATGCACACCAAGCTGGCTTTGGCGCAGATCTGATGAGCAAAACGATGCCTAGCTATATGGAAATGCCTTTGCTGTACCAATCGGGTGAAAAACATCGCGAAAACCGCAAAGAACTTGCCCGCTTCTTCACGCCTACAACCGTGCGCGACAAGTACACTCAAATGATGAATGCCTGTGCTGATGCGCTCATTGCTGAATTTCGGCAAAAACGACGCGTGCAGTTGAGCGATTTTACCCTTGAAATGGCAGTACGGGTGGCATCGGCAGTAGTGGGACTGACCAATAGCAATTTATCCCACATGGCAATTCACCTTGCCGCACTGGTCAAATCTGACCTAACGCAAAAATCTTGGGTAGAACGTATGCGCTCACAATATCACTTAGGTGCATTCTTTTTGGGGCATGTGCGCCCGGCGATCCGCGCCCGCAAGAAACAGCCAACCGATGATGTGATTTCTCATCTGATTGCCAAAGGGTATAAAGACACTGAAATTTTGACCGAGTGTATCATGTATGGCACGGCGGGCATGGTGACGACACGCGAATTTTTATGCGTAGCGGTCTGGCATTTCCTAGAAAATCCCGCCTTGCGTGAACAATTTCTCCATGCCGAAGAAGCAGAACGCCGCAAGATTTTGCACGAACTGCTCCGCTTAGAACCAGTGGTGAGCAATCTGATGCGCCGCCCGGTGGAAGCAGTCAACGCACTTACCCCTGCGGGTACGGCAGTGATTCAGCCGGGTGATTTGGTGAATATTCACCTCCACGCCGTCAATGCGGATGAACGGGTAGTTGGCGAAAATCCGCACAATGTTTGCCCGGCACGCGTTTTGCCAGCCAAAGTGTCCGATAGCGTCATGGCTTTTGGCGATGGAAGTCACCGTTGTGTGGGTGAATTTTTGGCTTTGCAAGAATGCGACATCTTTTTACAGAAGTTTTTAGCGCTCCCCACATTACGCATGGAAAGCCAGCCCAAAGTTACTTGGAATCCCACCATTAGTGGGTACGAAGTGGAAGCCTTTTGGGTAACGCTTGACCCAGCATAACTGCCAGCACATTTGCCAGCACATTTGCCAGCATATTTGCCAGCATGATTGGGGCTTTTGCCGCTTGCAAGCTGGCTGATGATTCGTAATTACCTTTGGTTAAGAAAGTATCGTTTTTTATTCTTTTTTTGCTCCTAATTACCGCCGTTGCGCCGCTAAATGCTCACAACGGCGGTACGCTTTTGTTAACCGGACAGGTGGTAGGGCAATACCGCGTGTGGGTGTGGGGAAATCCTACCCCGTTTCGCGTGGGTACTAATCACCTGACCATCTCATTAAATTTTGCCGCAGTCGAACAACCCATCACAAATGCACAAGTGCTGGTAAAATTGCGCCCAATACCAGTGCTAGCCAGCCCAGCCAGCTTAGCCAGCCCAGCCAGCTTAGCCAGCCCAGCCAGCTTAGCCAACCCAGCCAGCTTAGCCAACCCAGCCAGCTTAGAATTTCCAGCAAAAACCAGCAATTCCCTTAACAAGATTTTCTTTGAAGCCGATTTTGAACTGGCGCAGGCAGGAGACTACCAAGCGGAAATTGTCATAGCTGGACCCGCCGGAGTGGAACAAGTTGGCTTACCACTGACTGTTTTGCCCGCAGAGACTACCCGCAATGGGTGGTTTTGGGGACTGGGTATGCTGGTTTTGTTATTTCTAGGATATTTTCAATGGCGCAAACACCCACGCAAACCCCACTAAAACCCTCCCTTTTACAAACCCTAACTGTCTTATTTAAATGGCGAGTTGTCAGCTTGTTATTATTCGGGTCAGTAGCAGGGGCATTTTTGGCGGCAGGCGGCTTTCCGGGCTGGTCGGGGCTGGCATTGGTGTTTGTGACTGGCGGGTTGGCGGCATCCGGTGCTGGTGCGTGGAACCAAATCATCGAAGCGGATAAAGACCGCACGATGCGCCGTACCGCCCAGCGTCCACTGGCGGTGGGCAATCCCTTCTGGCGCAAGTGGCTTCCCTACCTAGCAACCGCCATGATTGTAGTGCCAATCCTAGCAGTTTTGCCATTTAATCGGGCTTTGGCAGTGTGGTTGGCGATGGGTGCTATCATTTATGTAGGTATTTATACCCTGTGGCTAAAACCGCGCAGTTTACTGAATATTGTAATTGGTGGAGCGGCAGGTAGTGCCGCGGTGTTGAGTGGCAGTGCGGCAGTCGGCAACTGGGCGGATGCGGGCGCAGTTGCGCTGGCACTGCTCATCTTTTTGTGGACGCCCAGCCATTTTTGGAGCCTTGCCATTCGCTACAAAGACGATTATCAAAACAGTGATACCCCCATGTTGCCCGCCCGCACATCGCCCCAAGCGGCCGCTTGGTGGATTTTCCTGCACACGGCAGGCACGGTATTCGCCGCAGTCATTTTAAGCGCCCATGCCAGCTTGGGTGTGTGGTACTTTGTGCCAGTCTTTTTGGCTGGTGTGTGGTATATCTGGCGCAATATCCGCCTGATTCAGCAACCTACCCCGCACATGGCGTTTGAACTTTTCAAGGTCAGCAACTACTACCTAGCCATTGTACTGCTGTTAATTTGCTTGGTGGTGGGGCTGACCAGATAACAGGCACACACCCGTAGAAAACAAACCGTACGCAGTGCTAGGCTATAATTTACCTGACAAGTTCACTGAGCCTGTCTTTCCGCCATGATTCGCCGTTCCTTACCCATCCTATTCCTTCTGCTGGCTTGTGCCCTGCGTTTGCATTGGCTCGGGCATCAAAGTTTTTGGAACGATGAAGGCAACTCTGCCCGTTTGGTAGAACGCTCAATACCCACCCTGCTTGCGGGAGCGGCTGGCGATATCCATCCGCCGGGTTACTACCTGCTACTGGCAGGCTGGCGCGGTTGGGTAGGGACAACTGAATTTGGCTTGCGCAGTTTGAGTGCCCTGCAAGGCATTCTCAGCTTGGCAGTTTTGTACGGTGTGGCAAAGCGCTGGTTTGGGCGCACAACGGCAAATGCAACCCTACTGCTGGCGGCAATCAATCCACTGCTGGTTTATTACAGCCAAGAAGCGCGGATGTATGCCCAACTCGGCTTATCTGCCAGCCTGCTCTTGGCAAGCGCCGCCAGCTTCCTGCAAAAGCCTACCTTTCGTAGCACCCTTTGGCTGTCGCTTGCTACCGCCGCCGGGCTGTACACCCATTATGCCTTTCCACTGCTACTGTTCGCTGTACTTGCCGGATTAGCCATTGCCTGGCTGGTGCAAGCTCGCTCACAGTCAAACATTTCTGCCTTCATCCGCCCCATGCTCCTACTGGCAAGCGCACAGGGCTTAGCGTTGATATTCTTTTTGCCGTGGCTGGGCATTGCCTGGCGACAAGTGCGTGGTTGGCCCCTAACCGCGGGTAGCGCCGTAACGTGGCAAGCAGGGCTGATGCGCCTGTGGCAGTGGCTTTGGCTAGGGCAAACTGTCAGCGTGAGCGAGCGCACGCTCTTGGCAGGTTTGTTGGCATTTGCGGTGTTGGTGGGAGTCGGCTGGTGGTGGGATGGGCTTGCAAACTGGCGTGGCAAGTGGTTGGCATTGAGTGCGGCACTCCTGCCCAGCTTATTTTTACTCACCCGTGGGTTGACCGCCCCACAATACGCCAAATTTTTGCTGATGTGTGTGCCGGCTTGGCTATTGCTAGCCGGGCATGGACTGGCGGTGCTCGGACAGGTTGGCTGGCAAGCGATGTGCGCCCTAAATCCACGCAATACCTGCCGCGTTCCACTCGGCACAGCCTTGCTGGGTGCGGGGCTGGGCTTTGCCGCTCTAGCGGTGGTGTTTCACAGTGTGGGTTCACTGCAAAATTTGTACACCAACCCTACCTTTGCGCGGGCTGATTACCGCGCTATCGCTAACCAGATCCGCAAAACCGCCACCGCACAAGACACCATCCTACTGGTTGCGCCCAATCAATGGGAAGTATTCACTTACTATTACCCAGACAATCCGCAAATCTTGCCCCTCCCCCGCACTCGCCCATTGGCAGTGGATACGACTTTGGCAGAATTGCAACAAACCAGCGCTCGTTCACGCTACATTTACACGCTATTTTGGGGAGCAGAACAAGCAGACCCGCAAGGCGTCATTGAAACTTGGCTAGCGGCAAATCTCTTTAAAGTGAGTGAACGCTGGGTCGGAGATGTGCGCTTTGGCACGTGGAGTGTGCCCCTGCAAACCGATGTGCCAGCCACGCCCAGCCACACCCCATTTACCGATTCATCTGCGGGCGCATCCATCCTGCTCGAAAATTTCACCCTGTCAGGCACGACCTTTGCACCGGGAGAGATTGTGCAAGTGGCGCTCTCTTGGACAAGCGCACAGGTTCTAACCCGCCGTTACAAAGTTTTTGTGCATTTCACACCACAGCCGGGGCAACCCCCACTCGCACAGTCAGACAGTGAACCGGCTGGCGGTACGGCAATGACCACAAATTGGCAAGCCCACCAACCCGTGCGCGATTTGCATGGCATCATCTTGCCAGAAAACCTGCCATCCGGTGACTATTGGCTGGTTTTAGGACTCTATGATAGTGAGAGTTCTGTGCGCTTGCGTTTGCCAGATGGCACAGACCGCTTGGCGCTTGCCCAAATTACCGTTCGTTAGTGTTTTTTTGCAACTTGCACAATTTTGTTTTATGAGCAATTTCCTTTTTATTTTTCAACGGCTCAATCAATTTTTTCCAGTCTTGGCAGTAGGGGTTTGTATGTGCTTGGCGACGATTGCCTGCCAACTACCGGAAAACCTGCAACCCCAAGCAGTGGCAACCGCCACCCCGCTCGGTGTGGAAGAAGTACGCCAACTGATTGAAGACGGCTATCGGCACTACAAGGCAGGGAATTTCAAAATTGCCGAAGCGTCTTTCACCTTAGCCCTCGACCGTGACCCGCAGAACGCCGATGCACATTATGGCAAGGGAGCTTCCTTACTGGCGCTGGGCGACTTTGCAGAAGCCAAGCAAGCCCTAGACAAAGCAATTGAGTATAACTACCAACCGCTCACCTTTGCCTACCAAACCCGTGGGGCAATCTGGCTGGAACTCAAAGAGCCTCAACAAGCCTTGTCCGATTTTCAAGAAGGGGTGCGCTTATCGCCACAAGATGCCGCCGCCTACTACAATCGCGGACGAGCCTACAACGCGCTGAAAGATTACCTGAAAGCGGTTGCCGATTTTAACCGCGCTATCGAACTGGATATTACACAGTCCGCTTTTTATACAGAACGTGCCAACGCCTATGTTGGCTTGGGCGATTTGGAACTGGCAATGGCAGATTTTGGGCGGGCGATTCAGATTGCCCCCAATGATGGGTTGGCATACCTAAGCCGCGCCCAGGCCTACCTGCACCAAAAAGAGTTTGCCAACGCCGCACTGGATTTGGGTAAGGTAACAGAGCTAGAGCCACAAAACGCCAATGCCTACTATCTGCTGGCTGTTGCCTTAAATGGCACATCTAACAAATTTCAAGAAGCTTTGCAAGCGGCGGCACAAGCGCAAGTGTTGGGGTATCAGCCTGAGTCGAATTTGGCGGCGGTACGCGGTATTGCTTACCAGCAGTTGGGACAGACCGACAGCGCCATTGCCGAGCTAACCCAAGCCATCCAAGCATCACCCACTGCGGAAGTTTATTTTCATCTGGCAAGCGCATTGGTGGACAAGAAGGAATTTGCCCAAGCCATGCCCTATTTTGACCAAGCGGTGCAAATGGACGCACAAAATGCGGCATATGTGATGGCTCGCGGTATTAACCGCCACCGCCAAAATGACATTGAAGGGGCAATCGCCGACTACACCCAAGCGCTCAACCTAGACCCACAATTGGCAACCGGTTATTACAATCGCGGCTTAGCCTATCGCACCGTAGATGGCGCTTTGGCTTTACAAGATTTAAACAAGGCAATTGAACTAAAACCCGACTATGATGTGGCTTATTTTAGTCGTGGCAATGTGCAACACACGCTGGGTAATTACACCGCCGCCGTCAGCGATTTTGAAAAAGCCCTTTCATTGGGATTTGCCCGCCCTAGTTTGGCATGGTTTGGCAAGGGGTTGGCATTGCAAGCATTGGCAAATTATGCTGAAGCCAAAACGGCGCTGGATGAAGCCATTCGCCTAGACCCCAGCAATGTATTGGCGTATTATCAACGAAGCGAAGTCTTTACCCAACTTGGCGAAACTGCCGCCGCAGAAGCCGATTTGCAAGTTTATGCTCAAAACGCCCCGCAAACGCTAGAAACCTACCTGAACCTGACTGCCGCCTACCGCAAAGCGGGCTTGTTCGAGCAAGCACTTGCCGCACTCTCCAGCGCGATAGCCTTGAACCCAACTGACCTAACCTTGCTCATTCAACGTGGCGACTTGTACATGAGTCAGCAGAACTATACTGCCGCCCTTGCCGATTTTGACGCGGCTATCAATACCAACCCAACCTTTGCGCTGGCATATGGCAGTCGTGGGGTTCTACACTGGCAGGAGAAAAATTACGAGCAAGCACTTGCCGATTTGGGCAAAGCCATTGAGTATGAGTATAGCCCGCTGAGCTGGGCATATACCAGCCGTGCGAGTGTGTATAGCGAGCAATTGTTGTGGAACGAAGCCATTGCCGACTACACCGAAGCCCTAGAAATAGATGCGAACTATACGCGGGCACTGCTGGGGCGCGGACTGGCTTATCAGGCAATTGATAACCGTGACCCGGCATTGGCAGATTTACGGCGCGTGCTGGAGTTGGAAACAGACCCGGCTTTGCGCCAACAAGCCGAACAGCACATTGCCGAGATTGAAGGGCTATCTCGCTAAGATTATTCGTACTGCTCAGGCATAGTGAAACAAACAATGATGTAGGGTTGTCCCCAGATGAGTGGGAAACCACTTTAAAATAACACCCATCAAAATTCAGCGTAATCTCTCAGTCCGAAAAATCTGTGTTAAGGACAGATGGGCTTTACCGACACACCCCTGATTCGGTACGCAGATTGGANNTACACAGTTCAGAAGGGTGGATTTTTCCCTGACAGCGAAAGCAGAGACGATGTTACGAAGCTAGAGTGGTGGGCTCAGTGAACAAACCAATCAACAGTCTGCACTCATCATCTGCACTTGAGCATTATAGATACGCATTCAGCCTCGCCAGATTGTTGGTTGCGCCAAAACAGGCTGAGCAGTTACGGTTATTCTATCATTTTGGGCGTTTTGGTCAGGCACGAAGTAGCAACGCTTCTGAATAACAACCATCCTTAGAATCAAACCGAGCAAGGTTATGAGTGACCTTGCTCGGTTTATTTTTCTCATGCCCTTGGCGCAGTTCTAAATCGGTTGGCGCTTGTGAAAGGTCAATTTTTCACCGCTGGCGTCCACATCCACTACAATCGTATCGCCTGCCAAGAAATCGCCGCGAAGCAGAGCAATGGCAAGCTCGTCTTGTAGTTCGCGCTGAATGGCACGTTTGAGTGGGCGAGCGCCAAAAGCCGGGTCAGAACCTTCTTGTACCAGCCACACTTTGGCAGTGTCTAGCACTTCAATTTCCAGGTTACGGTCAGCCAGTAATTTGCGCACGCGGTTAAGCTGAATATCCACAATTTTGAGCAAGTGTTCATTGGTCAGGCTGTGGAACACCACCACATCATCAATGCGATTCAGAAATTCGGGACGGAAGAAGCCACGAATGGCATCCATGATTTCTGTGCGCGTCCACTGCTCAGTTTGTGCATTTGCCCACAGTTCACCGCCTAGATTGCTGGTCATAATGATAATGGTGTTCTTAAAATCCACTGTGCGCCCCTGCCCATCGGTCATACGCCCATCATCCAACAATTGCAACAAAGCATTAAACACTTCGGGGTGTCCTTTTTCCACTTCATCAAACAGCACCACGCTATACGGGCGGCGGCGTACCGCTTCGGTCAACTGTCCGCCTTCGTCATAACCCACATAGCCGGGCGGCGCACCAATCAAGCGAGCGACCGAGTGCTTTTCTTGATACTCGCTCATATCAATGCGCACCATCGCCTTTTCGTCATCGAACAAAAACTCGGCAAGCGCCCGCGCAAGTTCGGTTTTGCCAACCCCAGTCGGACCGAGAAATAGGAAACTGCCAATTGGGCGGTTCGGGTCTTGCAAGCCGGAGCGTGAACGGCGAACAGCATTCGAAACAACGCGAATGGCTTCATCTTGCCCAATGACACGCTTGTGAAGGTTGGCTTCCATTTGCAACAGTTTTTCCACTTCGCCTTGCAACAGCTTGCTAACCGGCACCCCACTCCACTTGCTAACAATGCGTGCCACTTCTTCTGCCCCTACTTCTTCCTTCAAAAGCGGTTCTTCACCCTGAAGTTGGGTCAGTGCGCTTTGTTGGGCGCTCAATTTGGCTTCCAACTCGCGCAAAGTGCCGTAGCGCAGGCGAGCGGCGGCTTCTAGGTCGGCTTTGCGTTCAGCCTGTTCAATTTCAAGCTTGGTTTTCTCGATTTGCTCCTTCAAAGCCCGCCGTTCCGCAATGGCTCTTTGTTCATTTTGCCAGCGTGCCCGCAAAGCATCTGCCACTTCGCGCTGTTCGGCAATTTCCTGCTCAATAGCGGTCAGGCGTTCTAAACTGGCGGGGTCGCTTTCCTTCTTCAGGGCTTGGCGCTCGATTTCCAACTGCATAATCTCGCGGTCTACTTCATCCAGCGCTTGGGGTTTGCTATCTATCTCGGTGCGTAAGCGAGCGGCAGATTCATCAATCAAGTCAATCGCCTTGTCGGGCAAAAAGCGGTCGGCGATATAGCGCTTGGACAGGGTGGCGGCGGCAATTACGGCACTATCGGTGATACGCACGCCATGATGTATTTCATAGCGCTCCTTAAGTCCACGTAAGATGGAAATGGTGTCTTCCACACTGGGTTCATCCACAAAAATCGGCTGGAAACGGCGCTCTAGGGCAGGATCTTTCTCGATGTGGCGATATTCATCTAGGGTGGTTGCGCCAATCAGGTGTAGCTCCCCGCGTGACAGCATCGGCTTGAGCATATTGCCCGCATCCAACGCGCCTTCAGCCGCCCCCGCTCCTACCAAAGTGTGAAACTCATCTATGAAAAGCAGGATATTGCCATCCGCGCTGGTCACTTCCTTCAATACTGTTTTCAGGCGCTCTTCAAATTCGCCACGATATTTGGCGCCAGCAATCATTGAACCCAAGTCTAGTGAAATCAAGCGTTTGTTCTTCAAACCCGTTGGCACATCGCCATTGACAATGCGCAATGCCAAGCCTTCCACAATGGCGGTTTTTCCCACGCCAGGCGCACCAATCACCGCCGGATTGTTTTTGGTGCGGCGGCTTAAGACTTGGATAATGCGGCGAATTTCTTCATCGCGCCCAATCACTGGGTCGAGCTTGCCCTTGCGAGCGGCGGCGGTCAGGTCGCGCCCGTACTTTTCCAACGCCTGAAAATTGTCTTCCGGCGTGTTGTCGGTGACACGTTGATTGCCGCGAATGCCCACTAACGCCTTCAAGATGCTGTCACGCGTTACGCCATGCGTTTGCATCAGCGCTTGTGTTTCTGGTGCATCAGCCAGAGCTAACAGCAAGTGCTCGGTCGAAACATACTCATCCTTCATATTGCTGGCTGTTTTTTCCGCTTCGTTCAGCACATCGCCACACGCCCGTGACAAGTTGGGCTGACTCTCGCTATCGCCATACACTTTGGGGCGGCGGTTCAGTTCAGCCGTCACAACATTGGTTAACTGCAAAGCTTTGCCACCAATCGCGTTGACCACTGCCAAAGGCACACCATCAGCTTGGTTGAGCAAACTCGCCAAGATATGGGTGGGTTCTATGATTTGGTGTTTGAGTTCAGCGGTCAGTTTTTGTGCCGCAAATAAAGCCTGTTGTGATTTTTGTGTGTATTTACTAAGGTCCATTGTGCAACTCCTTAAATTACCTTAATTAATATCAGTACCAGTTACGATTCGGCACGTGTGCCGAATCGTATCCGTGCCGAATATAGTATAGTCGCAAATCGTCAGAAAAAAATTAACAATTCGCTATCAGCCAGCTCAAGCATCGCATCTGTTGGCAATATTCTGGCAATTCAATGGGCAAATCGAACAAACACGATATACTTTAATCAATCCGAAAAGCAATCTTCTCACCCTTTAAGCGTTTTATGTTAAAAATCATTGGATATATTCTAATCTCATTGCTTCTGCTTATGTTAGCAGGCACTATTGTGCTTTATATTCAGGCTCTGACGGTTGGCGTGCCAAGCAATTTGGGCATACAAGCCGATGGCAAATTAGCCGCCTGCCCAAGCGATGCCCGTAACTGCATTGCCAGTCAGAGCGCCAGCCACTACGGGCAAGCCCAGCCCATTCCTTACACGGGTAGCGCCGAATCTGCCCAAGCCCGCTTGTTGGAAATCGCCAAAACTTTCCCCAAAGTAGCAATCATCCGTGAGCAGGAAGGCTACCTGCATTTGGTTTTTCGCTCAAAACTGATGAATTTTCCCGATGATGTGGAATTTTTGATAGATGACGCCAACAAAGTGATCCACTTCCGCTCTGCCGCCCGGCTGGGTAAGGGCGATTTGGGGGTGAATCCGGCACGCATGGCAGAATTTCGCTTGCAGATGGGAAAATGAAACGCGCCTTAGAACGGTTTGAAACCGGCGGTGGAAGCGTTACACCCATGACAGGTGGGTGGCGCTTGGCAATTCCGGCAACCACCCGCCTTGCCTATGCCGATGCCCAGCTACAAGACTACACCCATCTGGCACGGCGCAACTTCTCATGGCAGGCGTCCGAGCGCCCCATNNATGCGCATTCAAGCCCGTTTTTCCCACT
The DNA here is from genome assembly GCA_002455215.1 of Anaerolineales bacterium UBA6668. Lineage (GTDB taxonomy): Bacteria > Chloroflexota > Anaerolineae > Anaerolineales > UBA6668 > UBA6668. The sequence goes on from DKKK01000179.1 coordinate 38,712, forward strand.
TGCCCGCCGAAATGGGGGGTACTTTTGGCTTTGGCTGGTGGAATAACCCAATTTCGCTGACTGGCGGCAGTGTGCTGGCAATGCCCCACACCGCTTGGTGGTTTGGCGCTAGCCGCCCGAACGATTTACGATTCACCGCAAATGCCAGCGGTGCAGACTGGGGGGCAGGCACGCTGGCTGGGGCACGCCTGCCGAGTGTGTTCATGCTGGCAGGAGCGGCAAGCGCCGTACTCTTGACGCGCATCCCTGTCTTGCGGCGCTTCATCGTCTCCACTGCCCAGCGCCTGCTAAAAGCCAGCCAATGCCCAACACCTGCCCACTTTGACCCGCGAGAGTGGCATGAGTACACCAGCGAGTGGCAAGCGACCCAGGTGAAATTTTGGCTAGATGGCGAATTGTTTTTCGAGACAGGGGTAAGCCCGACCCAAGCGCTGGGCTGGGTAGCATGGGTGGACAATCAATATGCGGTGCTCTCTCCGCAAGGGGCATTGCAATTTGGCTTGGTAGCGTGTGCTTATACCCGCTGGATGGAAATCCGGGTGCTATAAGCGCTTGTCCAAACCGGCTTTACATCAAACCTTTGCGCTTCAGCCACCACCACATCAGCACTGGAAAGAGAATCATCCCCACCAAAGTCACTAATAAGACAATTTCGCTCGTCCAAGTCTGTCCTTGAAAGGCGGGCTGAAAGAAATTCATACCAAAAAATCCGGTAATGAAGGTGAGTGGCATGAATAGAGTGGTAATGACTGCCATATAGCGCATGGCGTTGTTCATGCGGTTGTTGACCGATGAAAGGTAGATGTCCAACGCGTGTGCCACTATATCACGCAACGAACTGGCTTGGTTATCCAACCGCACGGCAAAGTCAAACGCATCGCGAAAATACACTCGTTCACGCTTATCGAGCGGCAATAAACTTTCCTTGCTTAGGCGTAAGAACACTTCACGCTGAGAGACAAACAACGAGCGAAAACCCAACAATTCATTTTTGGTTTCCAGCACGCGCTCAAAGTCGGATTGGCGTGGGTTCTTCAGAAAAGCGGCTTCCAAATTGTCCAGCAGGGTTTCCGTCTTGTCTAAGTATGTTTGCTGGTCTGTCAACACTTCTCGGCAAATGCGGTAGAGCAGGGCATCTGCGCCGTTGCGCAAAAGGCGTGTGTCGCGTTGGCAATTTTGCCAGACCCGCTCCAGTGGGCTTAGCCGCTCGGCGGAATGAATGGTCACAATCTGGTTGGCACGCACAAAGACGTCAATTTCTTCCGCGTGGATTCCTTCCGTAAGATTGGCGTGGGCGTGTAGGGCAATCAGCACCAGATAGATGTAGTTCTCCCAATCATCCAACTTGGGACCGTTGGATTCACTCAGGGCATCTTCGACTGCTAGGGGGTGAAAACCAAACGTTTCGAGCAATAGACTTTCGCACCCTTCTGCGGCATCGCCTGCCAAATCCACCCAAAGCAAGCCATGTGGGTCTTTGGCTAGCGCTTCCAAACTGTCGAGTGTTTGAAAAACTTGGGTTTGATGTTCGCCAGTGAAGTAGAGAATACGAACCATGTCGTGAATCCGATGGGTAGGTTGCCGTAATTGATATTTGGCGGACAGGAAAATTGCGCGATTTTTCTTAAGTGAGAATGCGCAAATCTGACCCGTGCCAAATATTCATATAAGCCGAATATCAAATAAAAACAGAACAGGAACACCTGCTCTGTTTTGCAATGACAAGTGCGCTTAGACGCGCACGGTATGACTTAACGACCCGCCCATAAATTTAAGGGCGAACGCTTTTTGCTGGTGTCTTTATACCCTTTCGGCTTGGTAAAATTTTGCAGTGCCATCGCCAACCCTCCAGCGAGTGCAAGGATCAGCACAAAGACAACCAAACCAAAGCCCATGATAAAAAACATCTTTTCTGTACTATTTTCTGTGGAAGAGAATAACGCCAAAAAATTGCTTGCCTGCACTGCTAGCTGGTTGCTATTGGCGGGAGTGGCAGATTCGGCATGNNCGGTAAACGCCAAGCCGATGAAAAATAAGCTTAGCAAAATCGCATAAGTTACCAAACGGTCAAGAGTGAATTTTTTGTTAGGCATATCGTTTACCAAAATTGATATTTATACTCGGCACGGGGCAGACTTTTGCCTTTTTACTTACGGGGAACAGCACAATAGTCAGGCGTGACGAGTGTGGCACACTGCGGAATTGTGCATAATTTCCATCATGTGCCGAACAAGGGCGCAGTGAGCATTAATACTCATGCAATTTTAATGCAAAGCCTACTGCGCGTCAATCCTGCGGCTTAAATCGGGCAAGTAAACTGCTCTGAATGGCTAGATTTGCCCACCCGCATAACTGCCCGCATAACTGCCCGCATAGCTTGCCCGCTTAGAACAGCCCCCAATCGCCACCAGCCCCTTCTTCCATCATCTCCGGGCTCCACGGCTCCATGCCGATATCTACAAAAGTGGGCAAATTGCTAGCAGATTGTGCCGCTTTGCGTACACTTTCCACCATTGCCGGTCCGTATGGGCAAAATGGAGTCGTCAAAATCATCTTTACCTGCAATTCATCGGTATCAAAAGTCAAATCGCGGATAAGCCCCAATTCAATCACGTTCAAGCCAATTTCGGGGTCTACGACCGAGCGCAGGGCTTCTCGCACTGTTATAACTTGTGGGTCGGTGGATGTATAGAGTTCGGGGAGAGAAGACATAGGTAATTAAGTAAGTAAAATGTATTTGGCACGCATGGAAATCGTGTTTTTCCATTCAAAATGAATGGCGCAATTCAATATTCAGTATGGTTTGGGCGTGCAAAGACAAACCGTGCCGAATAAAAAATTGAAATACAACGAGTTTTGTGGTGTTTTAATTCCAGTGCGCCTAAAAATTACATTTTTTCTTAAAAAACACAGGTAATTCTTGGTTGGGCATAATTCTGAAATACCGAACCATAGCACCACCCAAACTGGAAAAACATCACCGCACAAAATTGTATCACACTTCTGCTTGCTACTACCGAAAAAATGAGTAATAAAAAAGAAATTCATCTTATTTATTGTCGTTTGAGTGGTTTTATGATAAAATTGTCAGACAAATTTTCTACTCAAATCCACAGGAACGACCTTTAAATTTGCCCTTTGCTTCGAATATTCGGAGTGTAGCAATTGTTTATTACCCGTCCCTAAATTTATTTACCCAAAATAACTCACTATGACTGCCTTAGAAATTCGAGATTTACATGTAAATGTGGAAGACACCCCAATTTTGCGGGGTGTCAATTTGTCCATTCAGCCGGGTGAAATTCACGCCTTGATGGGACCCAATGGCACCGGAAAATCAACCCTTGCTTCGGTCATTATGGGGCATCCCGATTACACCATCACGCAAGGCGACATCTTGCTGGATGGTGAGAGCATCTTGGAAATGGAAGCGGATGAACGCTCGCGCAAAGGATTGTTCCTGTGCTTCCAATACCCAGTTGCCATTCCGGGCGTTTCGATTGCCAACTTTTTGCGCATGGCAATTAATGCCCGCCGCCGCGCACTCAATGCCGAAGACAAAGGCATCTCAATCCCTGATTTTCGCCGCATGTTGCGTGCCAAAATGGATTTGCTACAAATGAACCACGATTTTGCCGGGCGCTATCTAAATGAAGGCTTTAGTGGTGGCGAAAAAAAACGTGCCGAAATTTTGCAAATGGCGGTTTTTAACCCGCGCATAGCCGTGCTCGATGAAACCGACTCGGGTTTGGATATTGATGCCCTGCGCATTGTTTCGGATGGAATCAACACCCTCATGAATCAAGATATGGGCGTGTTGCTAATCACCCATTACCAAAGAATGCTGAACTATGTCAAACCCCATTTTGTTCACATCATGTTGGAAGGGCGCATTGTGGAAAGTGGTGGACCCGAACTCGCCGAACACCTAGAACAATTCGGTTACGAAAAAATTCGAGAAAAAGTTGCCACCCGCGCATAACCCACTCTCGCTTTTTAGATTCAAAGGACACGAACCATGGACGAAGAAAAAGAAATAGTCGCCAGCGTGAATGCAGAATATGCCGAAAAATATGGCTTTCACGAAGCAGAAAACTACGAGTTCAAATCTCGCCCCGGCTTAGACCACGAAATTATTGACCAAATCTCCGACCGCAAAGGTGAGCCGGACTGGATGCGGACTTTTCGCCACAAAGCACTCGACATCTTCCTGAACAAACCACAACCCGAATGGGGAGCCAGCCTAGATGGCGTGGACTATCATGGCATTCACTACTACATCAAACCCAAAGTGACCAACGCTCGCTCGTGGGATGATGTGACCGCTGAAGAAAAGCGCACCTTTGACCGCTTGGGCATTCCTGAAGCCGAGCAAAAGTTCTTGGCAGGCGTGGGCGCACAGTATGAATCCGAAGTCATTTATCACAACATCCAAAAGCACCTCGAAGAACAGGGGGTTATCTTTTTGGGCACCGATGATGGGCTAAAACAATATCCTGAACTATTTAGAGAATATTTTGCCACAGTCGTACCGCCTTCCGACAATAAACTTGCCGCACTTAATAGTGCCGTGTGGTCGGGTGGGTCTTTTATTTATGTGCCAAAGGGCGTCAAAATTGAAATGCCCTTGCAAGCCTATTTTCGCATCAATGCCGCCAAATCAGGACAATTTGAACGTACACTCATCATCGTAGATGAAGGCGCAAGCGTGCATTATGTCGAAGGTTGCACCGCACCGGTCTATAGTGAAGACAGCCTACACTCAGCAGTGGTGGAAGTAATCGTGAAAAAAGGCGCACGGTGTCGCTACTCCACCATTCAAAACTGGTCTAACAATGTGTACAATTTGGTCACCAAGCGGGCAGTTGCTTACCGCGATGCCGTGATGGAATGGGTGGATGGCAACTTGGGAAGCAAAACCACCATGAAGTACCCAGCGGTCTATCTGATGGAACCCGGCGCACATGGCGAAATTCTGTCCATTGCCTTTGCCGGGCGCGGACAGCACCTAGATGCAGGCGGCAAAGTGGTTCACCTAGCCCCCAACACCTCTAGCAAAGTGATTTCAAAATCCATTAGCAAAGATGGCGGGCGCTCCAGCTATCGCGGATTGCTCAAAATCCATGAAGGGGCGCACGGCTCCAAGAGCAACGTGGTGTGTGATGCCTTGCTCATAGACCCGGAATCGCGCTCCGACACCTATCCCTATATTGAAATTGACGAAGACGATGTAACCGTAGGGCACGAAGCCTCGGTGAGCAAAGTTGGCGAAGAGCAGTTGTTCTACTTGATGAGCCGTGGTTTAAGCGAAGACGAAGCCAGCGGCTTAATTGTCAGCGGATTCATTGAACCGTTGGTGAAGGAACTGCCAATGGAGTATGCACTCGAACTCAATCGCCTGATTCAACTGCAAATGGAAGGCAGTATTGGCTAGGCGAACTTTTGTGACATTATGAAGATAGTAAAGCGAAAAACAACTCAGAAAGATTTGAGCTTGCAAGAGAGCGAGATGCGTGCCATCTCCGCCAAGCTAAATGATGCCGACTGGTATGCGGCACAACGCTTGCAAGCCTGGCAAAGCTACCAAGCCACTGCCATGCCCACCACCCAAGATGAAGCTTGGCGGCGCACCGACATTAGCAAGCTGGATTGGCAAAAGGTGCAACACCCTGCCCTTTCCAATGCCTCCCCTCGCAAAAGCACCGTACCCCAAGAGCTACTGCACCCGCTTGTGGGGGATGAACACGGTGGGCAGTTGGTGATTCGCGGGGGGCAGGTGGAGCAAGCCAGCCTAGCCGCCAATTTGGCAGAACAAGGGGTCATTTTTACCGATTTTCTGACCGCCACCCGCGAACATGCCGACCTTTTGCAAAAATATCTTGGAAAGGCGGTCAAAACCGATGAAGGCAAATTTACCCTGCTCACTGCCGCATGGGTGGATCAAGGCGTATTTGTCTATGTACCCAAGCATACCAAAGTGGAACTGCCCCTACACACCGTCATTTGGGCAGATGGCTCTGCCCACTTTAGCCGCGTGGTTGTGGTGGCAGATGACGGCGCCGAGCTAACTTATGTCCACGAACTCGGCTCGGCGGATGCAAATGGCACCGACCAAGCCTTTCATAGCGGCACAGTGGAAGTGTTCTGCGGGGCAAACGCCAATTTGCAATTTATCGAACTGCAATCTCTGGGTCAGCACTTTTGGCATTTTTCGCATGAAAGATGTCAGGTGGGACGAGATGGAAAACTGGACTGGATTTTTAGCGGATTGGGTAGCCATGTCACCAAAAATTTCAGCGACTTAGATTTAGTTGGCTCTGGCGCGTGGTGCCGCATGAGCGGCTTCTACTTTGCCGAAAAAGACCAGCACCTAGACCACGATACACAACAAAACCACCTGGTGCCGCACACCACCAGCGATTTGCTCTTCAAAGGCGCATTGTTGGATGAAAGCCGCTCGGTGTGGCAGGGCATGATTTATGTTGCGCCGGGCGCACAAAAAACGGACGGGTTTCAAGCCAACCGCAACCTGATTTTGAGCAAGCACGCCCGCGCTGATTCCATCCCCGGCTTAGAAATTTTGGCGGATGATGTGCGCTGTACCCACGCCGCCGCTGTGGGGCAGTTGGAACCGCACCACATGTTCTACCTGATGAGCCGCGGCTTGCCTTATGAAGAAGCCAAGCGCATGATTGTGGAAGGGTTTTACGACCCAATTTTGCAACGCATTCCCTTTGAAGGCGTGCGCGAACGTTTGCTCAGTTTTATTAGCGAGAAGATTTAGGCTAGCCAAACAGCAACTTTTCCTTGCCCCCACCCCACCAGCGGATCTCTCTTGCTGGTGGGGTGTTTTTTAAAAGGGGGGTTGATTTCAAAATGATGGGCAGGTGCATAGGTTTGGCTAATGTGAATAGCAAACGCATCTTGGGCAGATAAACTGTGGCTGACAATTGTTCTGCTGGCGTTCACCCCAAATGGTACGCGATACCGCCAGTGAACACTGATACTCCTTTTGCAAATTGACATCTTGCAGGATGCTCAATCTTCATGCAAAATATATCTTGTGGATTCATATCGAATTTAGCCGGAAGCCAGAACTTTTCTGTCCCAGCCCTATATTTGCGATTTCAAGATTCACAATCGGTCGAACATGACAAAATATTCGGCATGTGTGACGAACAGATACGGACACTATTTACCCCTAACAAACCCTGCCTGCCATGTCTCCCAAAACCAACCGCACTGCTCTTTGGATTGGCGGCTGTGCCGCTCTCTTCGCTTGTTTGGTGATTGCTGTCCCAGCCATTTGGATTTTGTGGGAAGCCGTTGCGCTCAATGATGACCCAGCGTTTGTAGCCACCACCCAAGCCGAGTACACGCTCGCCGCCATCACAGCAGAAGCAGTATCCGCACAAGAAACTGCCTTTGCTGATCACCTTGCCGCAACCGAACAAGCTTTGTACCCCACGGCTACTGCCCTTGCGTTACAAACTGTTTGGCAGTCACCCCCTACCTTTAGCGAAGATTTTGCCGAAATTGAACCAGCCATCTGGTCAGATAGCTCCCACTTGTCAGAGCATCTTGACAATGGGGAGTACTTACAGGAGAGCGACCGCTTTAATTACCATAACCTATGGCTAGCTGAGCCTGTTTTTTCGGATGTGGCTGTTTCGCTAGACTGCAAAGCCAGCTCTTCCTATCGCGATGTGGAATGTGGGCTGTTGCTCTCACTGACCCCCGCCAATGATCCCAACGGAAACGCCGCTTCTTATGTGGCACTGAGTGTCACGGGTCAAGGAGCTTGCCGCTATACCCTATATCGCGGGCAGTATCAACAAGAAAATCATGGGTGTGGCAATCGCTTTTTACCAGAACTCACTAGCCAAGTACATCATTTACAGGTGATAAAGGTCGGTAATCATTTTTGGTTGGCATTTGACAACCAAGTGGTTGCCGATTTTGCCGAAAACGCATTGCCATTGCAATCGGGGCTGGTCGGGTTTTACAGCTATTTTGGGCAAGACCCGGAAGAAAATCGCCGCGACTATGGTTCGGTTCACGCTGACAATTTTCAAGTTTGGGATATTCGCTCCAACTTGAGTAAGTAAGCCCAATCCACATGACGATTTGGGCTGGATAGGTGATATTTCGATACTTCTGCCAAACATAGCCTATGCCGAATCTAGTAGGTGGGTAAAATTCAAAGTTGTGAAAACCTGGAAATTCGAATAGACCTCTTGCATAAGTCTGTCAGGAAGCCATTTTGAGTTCGAGATTGTAGATGGCAGCAATCAAGTTGAAGCGCAATCCAAATCGTTTGCGCCGGTTTCGATAGCGTTCGCACAAAATGCGAAAGATTTTTAACTTGCGAATGACATTTTCTATAA
>DKKK01000020.1 GCA_002455215.1 Anaerolineales bacterium UBA6668
CCAATTTGTCGCTATGGTCTCGCAAGAACCGATACTCTTTGCGGGAAGCGTGCGCGAAAATGTCCTGGCTGGGAAGCCTACTGCGGATGAAGGCGAGTTGTTATCTGCCTTGCAAGCGGCAAACGCCTATCATTTTGTGCAAGACTTGCCCCACGGATTAGATACCGAAATTGGTGAACGCGGTGCGAGTTTATCGGGCGGGCAGAAGCAACGCCTGACGCTGGCACGCGCCATCTTACGCAACCCGCGTGTGCTGGCGCTGGATGAAGCAACTTCAGCCGTAGATACCATCTCGGAACAAGCCATCCAGCAAGCATTGGCACAAATCACCCGCGCCCGCACCACTTTCATTGTTGCTCACCGACTCACCACCATTCAAAATGCCGATGTTATCTGGGTTATGTCCAAAGGGCAACTGGTTGAAGTTGGCACGCATCAACAACTGCTTGACAACGGTGGTTTATACGCTCGCTTGGCACAGCATCCCACATTGGTGGAATAATGGTTCGTTATGTCTCCGCAAATTAGTTTTGGCAAAGATGCCCACGAAACGCTTCCCATTCCGTCCGCTCTCCCGGAGCCGGAAGCCGCAACCGGTGCTGTACCCAAAAGCACAAAGCCATTTTCAGCTTTCCAACATCGCAACTACCAGCTATGGTTCAGCGGGCAGTTGGTTTCTGTTATCGGCACTTGGATGCAAAACATTGCCCGTAGTTGGCTTTTATATGAACTTTCTCGCTCCGAATTTATCTTGGGGCTGATGGGGTTTGTTGCCGCTTTGCCAGTTTTGTTAATAACGCCGTGGGGTGGCGTGCTGACCGATACATTGCCCAAGCGACGCTTGCTAATTTTTACCCAAAGTATCGCCATGAGCCTAGCATTCATATTGGCATTACTTACCTTTCGCGGCACAGTACAGATCTGGCATATTTTGCTTTTGGCGGCGCTAAACGGGGCAACCAACGCCCTAGACGCGCCTGCTCGCCAAGCCTTTGTAGTGGAGATGGTCGGGCGAGAAGATATGCAAAACGCCATCACGCTCAATTCGATGTTGATGAACGGCGCACGCATCGTGGGTCCCGCCATTGGGGGGGTATTGCTAGCCTGGGTAGGTTCAGCATGGTGCTTTTTGCTAAACGGCGTGAGCTTTTTAGCAGTGATTGGCGGTTTGCTAGGAATGCAGGTGCAACCGCAGGCGGTGAAAGTGCGCTTGGAAAAACCACTGGCACAATTTGTGGCGGGTTTGCACTATGCCCGTTCTCAGCGCGTCATTGGCGGGTTGTTGGCAATATCCGTGATTTTTGGCGTTTTCGGATTGGCATATGCCGCCATTCTCCCCGCGTTTGTAGACAAAGTTTTGGCAATGTCGGCGGCTGGTTTCGCTTGGGTGAACGCGATGATAGGCGTAGGGGCAGTGTTGGCGGCATTGGCAATGGCGGTGTGGGGAAACAAACGCCGCCGTGGAAAACTCCTGTGGATTGCCAACCTCGCTTTTCCACTGGTGCTGATTATTTTCGCCTATAACCCGATACCTGCCATTGCTCTCTTTCTTGCGATATTCTTGGGCTTTGGCTTTATGCTTCAAATCAACAGCCTAAACGTGCTGTTACAATTGCAAGTGAGTGATGCCATGCGTGGCAGAGTGATGAGCTTGTTCACGCTCTCGTTCTTTGGCTTAGCGCCATTTGGTTCGTTGTTGGTGGGTTGGGTGGGAGAATACCTTTCGCTCAACCTGACCATTAGCTTATCGGCGGTAGTCATGTTATCCGGTGTCCTGTGGGTACATCTTCGTATGCCGGAACTAAGAAAATTGTAATCGAGCTACACCATGACAGATAATCCTTGTGAAATCACACAAAATATTCTGGCGTTACTCGCTTGGCTACCGCAAACGGCGAGTCAAGCGATTTTTCGCTACTATGCGAGCGAATTTGNNATTTGTAGCGGAGCAAGGTGGGCAGGTGGAAGGCGGGCTGGTGGTGGCACAAACGGGTTTTGACCTGTTTCGCCCGCTGGCAGTTTGCACGGCAAACTCACCCACTGCCGCCCAAGCGCTCGTTCAAAAGGCTTTCCTACCTGCTAGGCAATACTTTTTATTGGCAGAACAAACAGTGATGGCAATGGCACTTCCAGCCTTACAAACTGAAGATTTGCATGTGTATCGCCTGCTCCAACTTTCCCGCCAAAATTTCCAGCCCACCTTGAGCGTGTTGGTTTCGAAATCCAAAGACCGCTCTGCCAAGCCGTTGTTTCAGGTGCAAAACCAAAATCAAGTCTTGGCAACTGCCGGAGTCAACTGGATGAGCAAAACCTATGCCGAAGTGTATGTTCAAGTGGAAAAGGCAGTGCAAGGGCGGGGCTATGGGCGCAGTGTGGTTTCCGCTTTGGTGAGCGAATTGCTGGCACAGGACATTACCCCGTTATATTTGGTGGATGATGACAATACCCCAAGCCAAGTACTCTCTGCACATGTGGGCTTTGGCGACACAGGGGTGCGCGTGGTGGGGGGATTTGTGGCGAAAAAGAGCGCCTAATATCGGCACAGGGCTGGTTTTTTGTACATTCGACACGGGTTCTATTGGGCATATATGTCCAATAGAACCCGTGTTTTTCTTTTAAGAAAAAGCGCAATATTCACCCATGCCGAATACCCACCTAACTTGCTTTTCTAACAATTGTATTGCGATTTTCAGTTAAGTAGCTATTGGGAATCACCAATTTGTGAGCGCCCACCAAAATTTCACTATTCAAAGCGCCGATTGCCTGCAATTCGCCTTCTTCCCCATCAATGAGCAGGATATCCCCGGGTGTGAAAATATCCCTTGCATAATAACCGGCAAGCGCATTTTGGGCTACTTTTTGTCCACCCAATGCAAATGCCAAAGCCAAACCGGCGGCGATGATAACAACTAGGTATTTAAACGTATCATTCAAAAGACTGACTTCAATACCGGCTTGCCCCAATGCGATAATCGCAACAATCGAAATGAGCAACAAACGAACCACATTTCCTAAAGCTTCGTGAAATTCGATACCCATACTGGCAAATGCCGCTTGTGTAACTTTTGCCAAGAATTGAGCAAGCAAGATACCGCCAATCAAAGTAATCAGAGCGGATGCGAATTTGGGGAAGTAGGCAATAATGTCCTTAACCGTATCTACCAGAGAACTGACCCCCAAAACTTCTAGGGCAGGCAGAAGGAAATATAAAAATATGAGTCCTTGTAAGGTTTTTCCGATAAAATCCGATAAGGTGAGTTGGATGTTGGCTTGTTTTAAACCGTAAGATAAGCCGGTTTTGTCCAGTAAACTGTTTACACCCAACCGAGCCGCCCCTTTCCCAATTAGTCCGCCAATTTTTTTGGAAACAAACCATCCAATCAGAATAATAATGACACTTGTCAACAACTTTGGCGGGAAGTTTAAGAACGTTTGAAATACTTGCGAAAGCGAATCCTTCAAAATAGGGAAAATCTCATTCATTTGGTCACCTAGTAAACTAATATTTTTTAGCGAAATTTTGTAAGCTCACAGTCCTTTGTAAAAGACGATAAGCTTCCAGGTTCATTTTTAACGTCTGATAAGAAATGGGCGTAATAGCGCGATGAGAACGTCTAACAAACCCGCGGTTGCCATGCGAATCGCGTCGTTACCCAACTGGCTGTAACGGATTTGCTTTACTAATCGTTCTTCAACAATTTTTTTATTGTTGTAGTTAAGGTTGAGACTCTCCTCCAGTCCTTGTCGAACCACGCCAATCTCCTTTGATTCCCAATCTTTATCAAAGGCAGTTAAACAGTTATCACATGTAACGATATGATTGACTAGAGCATCCAACTCTGCATTGGAAAAGTCTTGGAGAGCAATATCTGCCAAGTGGTAAGGATGCGGAAGTGTTGTGATGGGTGGTGGCGTTGGTTGCATAATTTAACGAACCGACTCGTTATACAAATTTTTATAAACAGTGAGTAAAGCTAAACGCGCTCTTTGAACACGCATTTTTGCGGCGCTGATAGAAATATCAAAAGCGTCAGCAACTTCATTGTAAGATTTTTGTTGAATATCTTTCATCACTAAGATTTCGTATTCTTCCGGGCGCAATTGTTTTAGCGCCTTATGAAGATACTCTATCCGCTCTTGTTCTAGCCACACGCTTTCAGGATCCGGCGCGCCGGGNNTCAAATTGGTTTAAACTGCGATAGGCTTTATAAAATACATCTTGAGCAAGATCTTGTGCATCTTCTGCTTGTCGAAGAAAGCGAAAGCATACGCGCCAAATCATATTGTAGTGACGGTCAAATAACACTTGGAAGGGACGAGTATCACGCCCCATGCGCAACTTCGAAAGTTGGACTAGGGTCTCGTCGGGTAGTTCCAGAAATTCTTGCGTCATATCTAAAAAACTTGGCTTAAAAATTCAAACCAATAAAATCCACAGGAAAATATCTACGGTATTGTTCATCGGCAATGATTTTAGTATAAGTGCGTCCAACCCGCAAGTTTTAAGGTGAATTTGGTGGTTTAAAAAAAAGAACAGCCGCTTTTTGCAAGCGACTGTTCTTTTTTGGGGTTTGATACGGGTCAGATTTGTGCTTTTTTCTTTAAGGGAAAAGCACAGTTTCCGCTCGTGTCGAATATAGCACATGTGCTGAATAGACGTTCAATTGGGATTGCCTATTCTTTCGAGTTAAGCTTTTTCACCCAATCGCGAAGCGCATCCCCGGCGGCATCACGCCCACCCAAGCCGAATGCCAAAGCAATGGCTACACCGATTGCCGCGATTAGCACGCCAAAAGATAGGTCTACGATGTTTTGCGCAATACCCATTTGGCTGAGCGACATGGCACAGACCAAAACGAGAATGGCGACACGCACGAAAGTTGCAAAGAATTTTGCGTTTTTGCCACTTGTACTAGCGACCATATTGCTTGCAATATTTGAGAGATATAAGCCGATTACAAATATTACAATGCCTAAGATAATTTGGCTACCAAAGCCAATGAATTGGGAGATAATCTGTGTTAGGCTACTCCAGCCGAGCATATCGGATGCGGATGTTGCGGCAAAGAGCATAATTGCGACTAACACAACATTGCTGACCAATTGTGAAGGGCTTTGCCCATTGATTGCCTGAAAGCTAATACCAAGCGCTTGCGGTACACGGTCAAAACCAACTGCTTCTAGCATACTGCTGATTAAGTTTGCGACCAATTTACCCACATAATATGCCAGTATTAGTAACAACCCTGCTCCTAAAATACTGGGTACTACTCCCATTACCGTATTGAGCATACCAATGACTGGGTCGCTGATGGATTGAATGTTTAACTTTTTCAAAGCTTCAACAATCACCAACATTAAAATGAACGCGTAAACGAATGTTCCAACTACATTGGATAATGTGGGATTGGTAATACCTACCTTTGCGCCGAGTTGGTCAGTTCCCAATGCTTTCAAAAGATTGGATAGCAAATTTCGTACAAAACGGGCAATAATCCAGCCCAATGCCAAGATAATGCCAGCGGTGACAATATTGGGAATGGCACTTAAGAACTGGCTAATGAGACCATTCAGCGGGGCATTGAGTCCTTCAAGATTGAGTGCATTTAGAATCAGTGGCAAAAACAACAGCAAGATGAAGTAAAAAGCAACGTCACCCAGCGTGGCTCCCAGCGAGAAGTTGGCTTCCGAATCCTTCAAATCACCAACATTTACCAAGCGCTTTTGTAAATCACTTCGTTTGAAAAATTCAACAATGAGAAATCGAACGAAAACTGCTAATACCCACCCNNCCCACCCAATTGCAAATAACAAAGCGGCGGGTATCAACTGATTAAGCAATATGTTCCTTAAGTCATTGGCGAAATCCAGCTTAAGTAATTGCAGAGCTTGTAAAACGAACAGCAAAAATATAATCCAAAAGCCAATACTTCCCACTAGGTTTTCGACTGCGAAGCCGCTTTTTTCCTTAATACCTACCCAATTACCGATTTTTTCGTCAATGTTAGTCGCTTTTAACACACGGCGTAAGATGCCCTGTACCACCAAAGCCACAATATAACCCACAATAATCACTAAAATTGGGTAAATGTATTGTTGGATAATGGAACCGAGTTCGGAAAATGATATTCCGTTTAATAAATTTTCCATAATAAGACTCCTTGTTGTTTGTGTAAATTGAAAGATTTAGAAAAGTTTTACATACACTTATTGGACAATCAAAAGTGTCATTGGTAACAAATTAAAACGTTAGTTTATGGTTTTTTAAGGAAAACCCAGCTTTCACCATTGCTAAATAACAATTCCCAATTGGGCGACTTTAGAAATTGCTCCGGGGTGAAATGCTGACCCGCCGCGCCGATATAAGCATATTCAACCCGTGCTTGGCTAAGCGCGGTTAGAAAAACAGGCGAGTCGATATCGGTTGTGCCCCATGCCAAATCTTCAAACGCTTTCATCTCTTGGCGCTTGGTTAAGTCCAACACCTGCCCGCGAATAAAAGTAGGGGTGGTGGTCTGTCGCAATGCAATAGCTGGTAGCCAGTAGCCGCCATCGCCCCCCGCATAAGTTGTGCCTTGATACCAGGGCCACAGATTAATCAGAAATTTGGCATCGGGTGGGGTGTTATCTCGTACCCAGTACAGCGCTTCTTGGTCGGCATTGGTGGCAATTTCGGAGGCGGTCGGGAGCACCCCAACCGAACGAAACCAGCCTAACCCCAGTACGACCGCCAAGCTTAAAGGCACGACCCAGCGCAAGAGTTCGGCATTGTGTCTTGCCAGCCAATTGCCCGCTTGCCACACCGCCCAAGCAAATCCAACACTGCCCGGCACCCAAAATGCGATATACCATGTGTTTTGCACCACCAACCAAGTGGCGGGCAAGCCTAGCCAGCGTGGGTCCAACAAGCCAAACAGTAGGACACTCCACAGCAGTAACCATACCGCCCAGCGTTTTCCCTGCCAAATCGCCAGCACCATTCCTAGCAATGCTATGCTTAACCATAGCCATTCCCAGTAGCTAGTGAGATATTCCCAGGGGAAGCGTTCATAGTTGGGTAGCCCATTGCGCAGTCCAACTGGGTTTTGCAAGGTGCGGACAAGCACTTGCTCAACCAGCCGGATAAGCCACGGCAACACGCCGACAAAGGCACATCCCACCACCGATAACCAGCGAGCCAGCACACTAGCCAATTTTCGAGATTGCACCGCGACTACAACCTGCCAGCCAAAGACTACGCCACAAAATACGAACAAAAAGATTAGCACACGATAATGCGAAATCAGCACACCCGCAATCAGGATGCCGGTCAAAACCCAATGCGCGGGTTTTTCAGCATCGCATACAGTCACCAACCACAAGGCAAGCGCCAACAATACGCTACTATACAACTGGGTCAACCGCCCCCATTCAGTCATCTGTAATGGAAAGCGCGAGATAAACCCGACCAAAACGAGCGCCGCGACTGCCGCCCAATCCGAACCGCTCAGCCGCCGAACTAGCATGGCGCACGCTAGCCCAGCCCATACTTGATAAAACACGCCGAGTAATAAACTCACCGTCTCTACCGGTAACTTGCTGGCTTGCATGAGCGTTGCGATACTGAGATGGTAGCCGGGGTGATAATAAAACAGCGCAAACGTCTCCTGAATGGGGATGGTGGCAGGAATTGCGCCCAGTTCGGCAATTTTTTGTGCCAGATAAGCGTGATTCGGTACATCCACCAGTGGCGGAATTTTAATGTGGGAAACAGAAAGGGCACTGGTGAGCGCGAGAAAGGCAGTACAAGCCAGTAGGACAGATTGCGCTATATTCGACATAAATGGAAATGGGGCTGTTTTTCTTAAATGAGAAAGCGCAATTCGATTTTTGGTAAATGTGCTGAAAATAACCCTTGTCGAATATAGGCTGGGCGATTGCCATTGGGCGGGCGGCTGGCGTGCCAGCCACACCCCACTTGCCAGTAGGTTACCCCCCGCCAACAGCCACCAGTGCCAACTTTGCCAGCGCCAGCCCACTGCCGTGCTGTACACCCACAAAATCATCCACAGACAAAAGCCAATAACCACTGCTAGGGTCAGTTGTTCCCATCGGCTGAGCCGTTTGTCCCAGCCACTCCAGCGCACCAGCCACATGCCGGGCAAAGCGGCAAGCAAAACAACCCACAAAAGCAGTTGTGCCCACTCACCAGCCACCGCACCTAAACTGCGGACGCTCTCCCACCAGCCCACTTGATACTCAGTGGTAAAGCGCAAGTCGCCTGCTTGTAAGACACCGTCTTGCCACAATTGCCCACTGGTTAGCCCGTTGTAATCGCTTCCCCACACGGCAACCACATCCGGGGCATCACTTATTTGTAATTGCCAGCGCAGTTGCCTGCCTGCCACGTTTTGCAAAACGGGAAATTGGAAAAGCAAAAGGTCATTATGTTGGCGGCTTTCCCAAGTTTTTTGCACACTTGCCAAGCGTTCACCACTTGCATCGTCAAAAATTTGCAAAGTCAGTTGCGGGTGGGTGGGGGATGCCTGCAAGATAGCTGGGTCCAGCACGGCAAGCCACAAGCGTACTCCCCGCAGTTCCTGATTTTGCGGGATAAAGGTTTGCTCCAAACCCTGCGTATCAGGATGCAAGGCGTACACAATCGGGCTACGTGTCTGGCTCACCCCCTGCCGCACAACGGGCGGGTGAATGAGCAGAATCACAAAAAACACCAAACCGGCAAAACCGATTGGTGCAAAACGCTTAAGTTTTCTGCCCATCTTATGGGTTCGGTGTGAGATTCGCTGCAGTGGGTGGGGGAACCAGCGTGGCGGGCATACTGGTTGGGGCGCTATTGGTGGAAATTGCACCATTGCCACCGCTGTTGTTATTGGTGTTGTTATCCCCACCACCACAAGCAGTTAAGTTGACCAGTAGCACGGCGCTCATCGCCAAGAACCAAAGTCGAGCAGACAAAGTGGGTTTCTTCATAGCCTAAACTCCTAAAACGATCCTCTTACAAACAAACATTTTTCAGATGGAAGATTTCCATCTCGAATCGCTGGCTGTGTTTTCAACAGCAATTCAAGTTGGGCAAATGTGGCTTTCTTAATAAAAAAAGCGTAATTTCCATGCGTGCCGAATATAACACAGGGTATAATCTTAAGCAATGCTTCACAAATACTCATTTTGGATTATTATTGGTTTGTTTGCGGCATTTGTCCTACGTATCTGGCAAATTCAGCAATACCCGGTCGGACTACACTACGATTTGGCAGGAAATGTAGTGCTGATGGACGAAATCGCCCAGGGACAGAGCCACCCAATCTTTATCACCGCCTACACCGGGCGCGAAGTGCTCTTCTTTTATCTAGGCGCTGGTTTATTTTGGTTTTTGGGGGCATCGGTCTTTGCCATGCGCTTAACCGGCATATTTTGTGGTGTGCTGACAGTTGCCGCAACCTTCTTTGCCGTGCGCCAACTCTTTTGGCAAGAGCCCAAACGCGATTGGTTAGCCACCCTGAGTGGGTTGGCTTTGGCGACTTGTTTTGCCCACATTGTATTCAGCCGTTTCGGCTTTCGGGTCATTACCATGCCGCTTGTCACCGCACTTGCTGTTGGCTTTTTGGCGCGTTACCTGCGCAGCCGTAGCTGGCAATCTGCGCTGGGGGCAGGTGTGCTGTGCGGGCTGGCTGGCTACACCTACCTAGCCGTGCGCTTATTTCCACTCGTCATTGCCGGCTTCTGGTTGCTGGTTTTTTGGATGAAAACCCCTTCTGCCGGGCGCGGATACCGCCAAAAGCCAGTCTGGTGGGCATTTGTGATTTTTGCGCTGGCGGCTGGGTTGGTTTTTTCCCCACTGGGCTGGTTCTTTTACCAACACCCCTCCGCTTTCTTCACCCGTATCAACCAAGTTGCTCCACAAGGTGAACAGTTCAAAGCGCTCTGGCAAGCTATCCCTAGCGCAATCGGCATGATTTTTTGGCGTGGTGAGTGGTATTTTCGTTACAACCAGCCACACCTGCCATTACTCAACCCGCTGGAAGCCGCGTTGGCTATGCTAGGGCTGATTGCCGTGTGGCGTGCCCGTTTGCCTGCCCCTAGCAAACTGCTCCTAGCCATGTGGATGCCACTCTTTCTATTGCCCACTTTGCTTGCGGTCAATGAGATTTTCCCCAGTACCATTCGCGCCTTTGGTTTATTCCCACTTTTAATGGCGTTTCCGGCGTTGGGAATGGTTCGGCTTCTGGAAAGGTTAGGGGAAAAATACCCAATGAAAAACCTTCTCCCGCTAGCCATGTTCATTTGCCTAGTGGGGGGGGCTAGCTGGAGTGCAGGGTGGTATTTTGGCAGGTGGGCTGTCATGCCGGAGCAATATTTGGCAAACGATGCAGACCTACTCGCTACCAGCGACTGGCTAAATCAGCAAACTTTAGACGAACAAGCCCCGATTATCATCTCTGCGCTACACTTTCAGCACCCAACCTTAGCCGCTAGTGCGCGGGCATACCCCGCCATGCGCTTTAGCATCGCTGGGCAGGCACTACCCCTGCCCGCCAGCGGCGCGGCGTACTACCTTTTCCCGCAATCTGCCCCGCCACCGAGCGATTGGTTGGCAGGCTGGCAAAATGCCCTGCTTGCCCAACCCCTAGACCCGCGCGGTCAGGTAGATTTCTCAGCCTATTATTTTGCCGATGTCAGCCAGATGCCCCTGCCAGATTTACAACCCTTGCAAGGACAGTGGGCAGGGCAATTGCAAGCGCTGGGGATGCGCGTGGCTGAAACCAGTGAAGCATTTGTCAATGTGGATGTGCTGGTGCAGGTGTTGGCAATGCCCGCTCAAGATGATTTGCGCTTGGTGGTGGAATGGATAGACCGCTGGGGCAATCGCTGGGGGCAAGGCTACAACACCGCCTACCCAGTCAGTCAGTGGCAGGTGGGCGACCGCTTGATGTTGCGTGCCGCTGTGCCGGTCCCATTATCTGCCCCACCCGGTGTTTACCAGCCTGCCATTTCCTTTTATAGCCCTTCCCAGCAAGTTACACTGCCATTTACCACACCCAGCGGACAAACTGCCGCCTACCTGCAAGAGCCAACTTTTCAATGGGCGGGCTACACTCAGTTTGAACCACTTCAACCTGCCTTGCACAATTTTGCCGGGCTGGAATTGCGTGCTTTTTCACTGGAACGCAACGAGCTACGTGCCGGCGATTGGCTTCCCTTGCGCTTAGAATGGCAAGCCCGCACCCCATTGCCAGCCATCACCTACCGCTTGCAATGGGGCGAATTTACCCTTGTCGAGCAAGCGCCGGTGATGGATAGCTTTCCCACCAACCAATGGACTGCCGGGCAAACGGTCAGTGACATTTACCACGCCCGTTTACCACGTAACCTGCCAGCAGAAACCCACCCCCTTATCTTGCAGGCGNNGGACGAATTTGGCAGTCCGCTGACCAGCGTTTCATTGGCAGACCTAACCATCCGCCAGCGTGAAAGTCAAACCCTAGCTGTACCGCCCCAAATTGCAGTCAGCACCACGTTTGCTCAAACTTTTCAGCTATTGGGTTATGACCTAAAGGAAGAGTCAGGGCAGTGGCAGGTCACACTTCATTGGCAGGCGCTTCAAACCACTGATATTGATTACACTTTTTTTATTCATGTGCGTAACCCAGATGGTTTTGTAACTGCTCAGCGCGATAGCCAACCGGTGACGGGCAGTTTGCCCACGGGCTTGTGGCGGGCAGGGGAGTTTGTGCAGGATGTGTACACCTTTGAAAGTCTGCCCAGCACAGAATATCAATTGGTGGTAGGATGGTACTTGCCCGCAACGGGTGAACGCCTGTTGACAGAAACGGGCGCAAACGAATTTCGCATAAAATGAGTTCTCATATTCGATATGGGTCAGGTTTCCGGTTTTTTTCCTTACGGAGAAAAGCGCAGTTTCCAGCCGTGCCGAATATCGTTTCAAGATAGGAGCCTGCCGTGTTTCGGATTTTTCGCTTTTATGCCATACTCTTGTCAATCGGTTTGTTGCCTGCTTTGGCTCAGACTGTCACTGCCCAAGACCAGTCAGTCATCATTCGCATTGCATCGCATTCCATCAAGCCCGGTGATTGGACACACGTACCCGTTCAAATCCTGATACCGGAGGGTGTGACGGTTGGCTCGCTGTCGGTGGTGATGAGTTACAATGCCGATTTGTTTGAAATTATTGGTTGTACTTCTGATTTTGCCATCGTGCAATGCCACGACGATGGGCAGGGAGAGTCGCGCTTTTCCATTGTTGCGCCGGTGGGGCTAATGGAATCGCGTGAATTGGTGACCTATCAAATCAAGGCAAAGGCGAGTAGTGGCAATTCAGTATTGCGATTGACCATTGAAAGTTTAACCGATGATGAAAGTTTAGGCATACCTAGCCAGACGGTTGACGGACTGTTATGTATTGGCGCATGTCCCAATCAATTTGCATCAAACGTCATCGTGTGGTTTAAAAGTAACGCTTTTTGGCTGTGTTGGGTGGTGTTGGGATTGTTGGTGTGGTTCTGGATGCGCGTGCGCAAGAAAATCGCATAAACTGGGCACAGGCATCAGTTGCCCTTTTTCCACAAAAAAGGGTAATATGCCGACCCGTGCCGAATATAAAACTAAATTTTATTTTTTTCACAAATCATGCCTGCTCCTTCTCATTTACAATGCTCCATTTGTGGTACACACTATCACCCCGCTGAAGTGATGTACACCTGCCCCCTCGATGGTGGAAATTTGACCGTGTGCCTGGATGTGGAAGCTGTGCAAGCTGTTGCCAGCCCGCACAGCATTAGCGCCCAGCCAGACCGCTCCGTATGGCGTTACCTGCCCCTTCTGCCGGTCAAAAGCGTCCCTAGCCAGCCCGGACCTCTGCGCTCATTGGGCAATACCCCTTTTTTTCATGCTACTCGTTTAGGGGAAGCGCTGGGCTTAAGCCAATTGTGGTTAAAAGATGATGGGCAGTTGCCCACTGGCTCATTTAAAGACCGTGCTAGTTCACTGATTGTGCAACGTGCTATTGAACAAGGCATTGACCGTATCGTAACAGCCAGTACCGGCAATGCCGGAGTGGCTTTGGCGGGTATGGCGGCGGCGGCAAGTGGGGTGCGTGCCGTCATCTATTTGCCCAAAAGCGCCCCCCAAGCAAAAATTGCACAACTCATGGTGTATGGCGCAGAGATTCACCTGGTAGATGGAAATTATGATGCCGCATTTGAACTCAGCCTGAAGGTATGTGCTGAGAACGGTTGGTATTGTCGCAATACTGGCTATAACCCCTACACAACCGAAGGCAAAAAGACCACATCCTTTGAAATTTGTGAGCAATTCACTTTACAAGCCACGGGGCAATCTCTGGTAGATGGGCGCTGGCTAGCCCCGGACAGAGTGTTTGTGAGTGTGGGGGACGGCAACATCATTTCCGGCGTACAGAAGGGCTTTCGAGATTTATATGACCTGGGCTGGATTTCACATATACCCAAATTGATGGGGATACAGGCAGAAGGCTCTGCGGCAATTGCCAATGCTTTTTTTGCCGGAAACGAAAATATCCAACCGGTTAATGCGCAAACATTGGCAGATAGTATTTCGGCAGATTTGCCCCGTGATGGGTTACGGGCTTTGCGTGCAGTTACTCATACCCATGGCGCGTATCTGACGGTAAGCGATGATGAAATTTTGCAAGCACAAGTGAGATTAGCGCGTCAAAGTGGGGTTTACGCTGAACCGGCGGCAAGTACTGCTTTCGCTGGTTTACTAAAAGCCCAGCAAACGGGGCAGATTGGAAAGGACGAACACATAGTCGTTTTGCTGACTGGCAATGGCTTAAAGGATGTTCGGGCAACCCTGCAAGCGGTTGAAAAATTTGGTAGATAAAGTCGCACCTTGCCTAGCGACACTTTTCAAAGCGACTCGTAATTTATATTTGGCACGGGTACTATTCGGCATACTAACCTGAATAGTGCCTGTGTAAACAGTAGAATCCACCAGCACTTTACGCTGGATGGAGTCAGATGCACGGAAATTATTTTCTTGTGCCGTATCAAAAGAGCAAAGAGTACCTTTGCTCTTTTTTTTAGCTACAAGGGCGGGTGTTAGTACCTTTTCTTCAAAAAAAGGTTAAAAAATACAGATATACAGTCAATATTGGGTAAAATCTCAATGAAACCTAAATTTATATTCGGTTTTTTTATGATATTCTATTGATATTCTGTTGTACTTTTGTAATGCTAGGAGAGTAAAATCAATGAACACAACTTTTCAAACTCTGAAAAAATTTTCGACTAAATTGCTGGCAATATCAGCAACCGTGCTGGCCTTGGCAGTGCCAGCCAGCACGCAATTATTTGCCAACACCGCGCCAAATTTTGTAGGTGTGCGGGGTATGGTATTTTTGGATGCCAATCAAGATGGTATGCACCAACCGGAAGAAACGGGGGTTGCTGGTGTAAGCGTATCTGCCTATGGCGGGCACGGGCAACTGCTTTCCAGCGTGATAACCGATGCCGAAGGCAGTTACGAACTTGCCTTGGCAGATGGGACACGTGCTCGTATCGAAGTAGATTTCTTGCCTGCTGGATATGACAGTACCTTATTTGGTGCAGACAGCCGCTCAAGTGTAAATTTCGTAGAAATCACCACGCAAAATCTGATGGTTGGCTTGGTAAACGCGTCTGCGAACGCTTATGAATTTGGCAACCGTGCTTGGAACGATGTGGACGGAGACGGCGTGCAAGACCCCAGCGAAATTGCGATAGCCAACGCCCATGCGAACTTGTACGAAGTTCGTAAAGAAAATAACCAATGGGTACGCGAATTGAAAGGGAGTCAAATCACCGATGAACAAGGGCTATACCTGTTCAATGACAGCAATGTGACCGGTGGTTTGAAGGCAGAACAAGCCTATCAAGTGCGTTTTGACGAAGCAAGCGATTATGAAGCGGGTGGTGCTTTGCACCGCATGGTAGTGACGCGCCGTGATGCAGGGAGCAACGATATGCATGACAGTGATGCATATGAAGACGANNACAGCTACCCTACGATTGATTTTGTTGTGAGAAACGGCAAGCACAATGACCACACGCTGGACACCGGTTTTGTAGAAATGGGTCCGATAGGTGCATTCTTAGACCTGAATGGAGATGGCATTCAATCTGGAGACGAACCCAGTTTGGCAGGTGTGACTTTGTGTGATGGTGGGGATATCAATGGTGAATTGCAGGCAAACACGGACTATGCGATTTGTTTAGATGGTGTGCAAATCGCCGTATTGACTACGGATGGGCGTGGCAACCTGCCGGGTGCCAACATTCCGGTTGTACCGAATGTACCGGGAACCGGGCAGACTGCGAATGGCGGCACACCAGTAAAGACCGATGTAACGCCGGTAAAGACCGATGTAACACCGGTAAATNNGTAACGCCAGTAAAGACTGATGTGACGCCAGAAAAAACTGAAGGTACACCCGTAAGTACGCTGACATTTGTGACATCTACCCCGGTGACACTTACGGAAGATATTTGCGCCCGTTTATTGAAGGAATGGCAAGAAGCGGTGGGGGCTGGCAATCAAGTGGTTCAGGATGGGAAGTGGCAAGAGATGATCAACTATGGTTGTATCAATCCGGCAACCACGCCAGCACCAACGACAATTGTGCCGACCCAATCTACAAAGACAGCTTTCCCGACTACCGCTGTGCCAACTACAGCCGTACCGACCACAGCTGTGCCAACTACCGCTGTGCCAACTACAGCCGTACCGACTACCGCTGTGCCGACCACCGCTGTGCCGACCACAGCCGTACCAACAACCGTAACCCCAACGCTTGACCCGTGTGCCAGTTCAACCCCACTGCATACGCTAACTGCGATAACACAAACACCTGCCACTAAAGAAAGCAAGACAGCAGAACCGGCAAAAACTGCGGCGGAAGCTTATGGAAAAGGCACTGAAGTGATATTGCCACCGGCAACCACAGAAACCCCCACCGTAGCGCCGACCTTGCCGCCAGAAGACCCGTGCCAACCGTGGGATTGTGACGACATCCTTTATTTGGCAGAGACACTTGGGATAGAGAATGCTCCGGGCACTGAACCGTTTGATACATTGTTTGCAAAATACTTAGCGGGTGGCTGTTTTACTGGTTGTGGTGATTTGAATGGCTTCTTGGCGACATATAAAAAACTTGGCAATGGGATGATGGTAGAGTTGATAGAAAGCGTAATCGTAGCAAATGGATGCAATACCAGTACGCCATGCCCAGAAATGACCAAACATGAGCAAAAATCTGCTCAATACGTTGGTAAGGAAGTTGCTACAGCCAATCCATGCGCCACGGCTACCGCAACAGTAGATCCGTGCGCGACTGCAGTCGCGACTGCAATAGTAGAACAAACACTCCATGCGAAGTACCAGTTAGAACAAAAAGTAATAGCCGCAAAAATCAACGGATATGAAGTAACGCAAACCGCCACACCCTGTGCCACTGCAACCGCCACGCCGGTATGTAATGAAAAGGTGCAAGCCGATTTGCAAGCCCAATACGACAATGCCATCAAGAATGGTGATACAGCTACAGCCGAACAAATTTTGGTGAAAGCGAAGGAAGCGGGTTGTCCAATTGTGACCGCCACGCCGACAGTGGATCCGTGTGGAACTGCGACCGCAACTGCGACCGGAGTGGTTGAAGCTACAGCGGCAGTGAAGAGCGAAACAATGGCAAAACGCTTGCTCGAAAAGGCAGTAGAAGCCACTGCCACCGCAGACCCATGTGCGACCGCGACTGCCACAGCAACCGCCATACCGGCTTGTAGTGAAAAGGTGCAAGCCGATTTGCAAGCCCAATACGATAATGCCATCGCAAATGGTGATACCGCTACAGCCGAACAGATTTTGGTGAAAGCGAAGGAAGCGGGTTGTACGATTATCACCGCCACGCCGACTGTCAACCCCATCTGCGCCGAACTGCAAAAGAAGTATGACACAGCAGTAGCGGCAGG
>DKKK01000126.1:0-25052 GCA_002455215.1 Anaerolineales bacterium UBA6668
CACAGTTCAGAAGGGTGGATTTTTCCCTGACAGCGAAAGCAGAGACGATGTTACGACACTAGAGACGTTGACTGGATGAAGAGAATATCAACCGTCTATCCCCATCATCCGCATTTGCGCCTTATTGATACTCATTCTGTTTCGCCAGATTGTCGGTTTTGCTAAATAGGGCTGAGCAGTTGCCCCGTAAAAATACTTATGCAAAATTGCACAGCGCCTTACTAATGCGGTTGTGCTTTTCTAGGTGTGGGGGCAAATCGAGTGTGAGTAAGCACCCATCTTGCACGACAATGCGCCCATTAATGACGGATAGGTCTACTTGTTGGGGAGCGCAGAAAACCAAAGCATTGAGTGGGTCGTGTTGAGCGCCACTGTAGGCAAGATGACGCAAATCAAAGCCGATAAAATCTGCCGCCATTCCGACTGCTAGTTGCCCGATATCGCTCCTGCCCAGCACACTTGCCCCACCCCGCGTTGCCAACTGCAAGGCTTGCAAACCGGTCATGGCAGTGGCATCTTCTGCCCCCACCCGTTGCAACAGCAGGGCTTGGCGAGCTTCATTGAGCAAATGCCCACCATCGTTGCTGGCGCTACCATCCACGCCCAGCCCAACTCGCACCCCATGCGCCATCATCTGGCGAATCGGTGCAATTCCGCTGGCTAAGCGCATATTGCTACATGGACAGTGTGCCGCGCCTGTGCCGCTATGCGCCATTTTTTGCACTTCATCGGCGTTGACATGCACGCTATGCGCCCACCATACGTCCTTACCCACCCATTCGACGCTTTCGGCATAATCTGCTGGACGCTTACCAAACAGGCTGAGACAAAAATCTTCTTCATCGCGGGTTTCTGCCAAGTGGGTGTGTAAATGCACATTGGCATAGCTACGCGCCAAGCGAGCGCTTTCCCGCATTAGGTCGCCTGTCACTGAGAAGGGCGAACATGGAGCAAGCACAATGCGTACCATTGCCAGTTCGTTGGGGTCATGGAAGGTTTGGATGACACGCTGGCTATCGCGCAAAATAGCGGCTTCTTCTTCCACCACGCTATCGGGCGGCAGACCACCGGCGCTTTCTCCCAGCGACATACTGCCACGCGAAGCGTGAAAGCGCAAACCAATTTCTTGGGCGGCACGAATCTCATCATCTAACCGGGCGCCATTGGGGAACAGGTACAAATGGTCGCTGGCAGTGGTACAACCGCTCAAAATGAGTTCTGCCATACCAGTCAACGCGCTGATATACACCGCTTCCCCGTCCATGCGTGCCCAAATTGGGTAAAGCGTTTTGAGCCAGTGGAACAAACCACTATTGGGAGCAATGGCGCGGGTGAGTGTTTGGTACAGGTGGTGGTGGGTATTTACCAAGCCGGGCAAAATCACCTGATGCTGGGCGTTCAGTACCGTATCTGCAGTTTGCCAATGCACTGGCAAATCGGCGGTGTGTCCTAGCCAGACAATGCGGTTGTCTTGTACCGCCAATGCCCCATCTCGAATGATGGTATTGGCGTCATTCAGGGTGAGCAAGGTGGCAATGTTTTTGAGCAGAAGCGTTGACATGAAATTAGCTCCAGTACTTTTTCCAAACCCGTTGGGCGGCTTCACGCGATTTAGCGGCAATCTCGTTTTCGTCAATACCGGCAATCTGCCTGTCGTGCATTACGACTTTGCCATTGATAATCGTGGTGTTGACATCGCTATCAATCATGCCAAACAGGAAATGTCCCCAGAAATTTTGCTCACTCAACGGGGTGGGTGGGAAATAATCGAGTAAGATTAGGTCTGCTAGCCAGCCAGCGCTGACCTGCCCCACCATTTGCCCAGTTAAGCGGCGGAAAATAGCGGGGTTATTTTGCAGGGTCATTTGCTCAAATTGTCCCCAACCCGCATTGTTGTCTTTCAGGTGATGCTTGTGTAGAAGATAGCCGGTGCGTACTTCATTGCGCAGGTCGGCGGTCATGCCATCCGTACCGATGCCTACCAGCGAGCCTTGCGCCAATAGGGCAAACACATCGGCACGCCCGACTGCATTGTTCATGTTGGAGCTAGCTTGATGCACGATGATGGTGTCAGTTTCTTTCAGCATTGTTCGCCCAGCATCATCTAAGAAAATGCCATGTGCGGTGATACTCTTATTGCCCAAAATGCCAAAATGGTGCAATCGTTCCACCACACCACGTCCGTATTTGCGGCGGGTTTCACTTTCATCCACAAAATCTTCGAGCATATGGATATGGCAACCGCGTTCCAACCCACTGGCGGTGGCGGCGGCTTGTTCGAGCGAATCATCGTCTAAGGTAAAACTGGCATGCAAGCCCACCATCCCATCCATCAAGTGGTCGGGGTTGGCGCGTTTTGCGGCTTGGCATTTGCGAATAAAGCGAGCGTTTTCTGCCAGCCCGGCATCGCGGATCGCTTTGCCATCGCGGTCTGATGTTTCGTAGCACAACAAACCGCGCACCCCAAGCAAGGTTAGGGCATCTTCAATGCGGTCTAAACTGCCATCGCAAGCATTGGGGCTGGCGTGATGGTCAATCATGCTGGTCACACCTTTGCGTACGGCGTTAATGGAGGGGAGCAGGGCGCTGTAATAGGTGGCATCATCGTCTAGCACCTTGTCGAGCGCCCACCACAAGTAG
Organism: Anaerolineales bacterium UBA6668; assembly: GCA_002455215.1. Taxonomy (GTDB): domain Bacteria; phylum Chloroflexota; class Anaerolineae; order Anaerolineales; family UBA6668; genus UBA6668. The sequence continues at coordinate 2,641 of DKKK01000126.1, forward strand.
AGCAAGATTTCATGGAAGTTGTAGGCGGTTTGGCGCATACCCATTCCGCGTGCATATAGCCCATAAAAGTGCATGTGGGTATTGACCAAACCGGGCATCAGCAGGCGACCTTGCCCATCCAGCCGTTTAATTTCCGGGTATTGCGCGAGCAATTCTGGAGCGGGGGCAACTGCGGCAATGCGAGTTCCTTCAATCAGCACAGCATAATTGTGCAATAAGGGTCGGTTTGGTTCATTGGTGAAGAGAGTGATGTTGTGAATTAACATGATTTTTGGGGGATTTAATAATTTGGGTTCGGAATAAACAACTACGCTGAATGCTGAACAAAATTAAGGCGGAAAATGCCAGCAATTGATTGAATGTTTACCCCTAAAGTGAGTATAATCAGAATCAGTGACCTTGAAAATAGGGGGATGTGGTATATTCGGTGCGGTTGAAAGCGTCTTTTTTTCTGAAAGTTATATTCGGTAGGTGTGTCGAATATAGGTGGTAATCAACAATGTCATTCATTCAAAAACTAATGCTNNACTAATGCTTGCGATTTTGCCCCGTCAATGGGGAGAAGATATGATGGCGGAATCTCTGCAATGGAGGGTGCGCTGTAGCTGTGGTTATGAGTACACAGTATGGGATGCTGGCGGCATTCGCTGGAAAGCCAAAGGTACGCCCAAGTTGTATCGAAAATGCACCCATTGTGGGCAGACCACTTGGCAAACTATCTATCGGGCGGAAAATAAAACTGCCTAGCACATGACTAGGCAGTTTGACTCGGTAAGTTTGCGTGTCGAGTATTGTTTATTTCGGACGGAAATGTGATTTACCGTAGCAAGATTGGCAAATAAAGGCGATTCGGCCAGCACTGGATCGGTGAAACCGCTTGGCTTGAAAGTGCTTGCCAGTCTCCCACAAACACGCCTTGTAAATAACAAAAAAGCAAGTTGTTTTGTACTTGTAGTGCCAACTCACGGTTGCCTTTGCTCGAAGATTCTGAGCCGTTAATGCTTCCCACATGGCTGTAGCCAACCCCACCATCCCACACCAGCACCGTCTTGGCGTGAACATCATCTAGCGTCACCCGCCCAACCACACAGGCAATGTTGTAGTGGTAAGGCGCACCGGCAAAACTGTTGACGTAATCGCAAGTGTCATAATTATCGCGTGGGTCAGTGGCATCGTCATCCGGGATGGGTACATATTCATCCCCGATTTGCACATACAACAGGTTTAAGATGATACGCACTTCCGCGCCGTTGGCGGCGGCGGCAATATAGCTTTCCAAACGCAAGTTCGGGTCGGCACTCGGACTGCTGGAAATATCGCCCCACCAAGTATCTTCATATAGTTGCCAAATATACAGGCGGTCGCTGTTGGCATTGGCTTGCCCAACCATCCCCAATAGCCCATCCGTTGCCAGAGAGCTTTCCGGCGATTGCACTATTTTCATTGCCACATTTTGCCCGCTGGTGGGGACGAGATACGCGCTTGGATAGCGCACCGTGTAGCCGGTTTTGTTGGGCGCGAGGTAGGGGTAGCCAAAAGCAGGCGTGTCTTTGGTGGGGTCACTGCCGAACACGCGCAGGTCATTGTGATTGCCATCCGGTATGCCGTCTAAGTTCATGTCGTCAAAATCGTCCTGCCAAACGGCTAGGCTGTGCAAAATTTCGGCATTGGCGTTGGTTGCTAAAGCAAAGCCGCGGTGTCCGGTTGTGCCGTCTGCTTTGTTATCGGCGGGCATTGCCAGCGTGTCAAGGTTTTCGGTGGAGNNGGATGAGTTTGCGGCTGGCAGTGCCTTCGGGCAAGTTGCTATCAATCAATAAGAATTTCGCATGGCTGGTGCTATATCGCCGCCGCCCAGTGGCAGGAGAATATTGATACCAACACTCGCCGTCAAATCCGGCATCGTTGGGCGTGTTCCACCCCTGATAGCCATCGTCAATGTGTCGGCAAGCCCACTTTTGCGATTCGGCAATGCCACCAGCGGGACTGCCTTCCAAAAGCACCCGCACCTTCACCCCGTTGGCGGCTTTTTGCGCCAGTGCCATTGCCAATTCCGCGCTTTCAAAGGAAAAGGCTTCGATGTAAATGGTTGAAGTAGCGGCGTTGATATGTTCTAACAGCCCTGCATATAGATTGTCTGGTGCAGTGAGTAACTGTAAATAAGGTTCACTGACCATGTGAGATTGGGGAAATGCCCAGTCGGTGGCTGAAATTTTGCATCGCCCGCCTGCCTTTAGGTTCGGGCACGCCATGCGCCAACTGCCGCGCACGGTGTTTTTGTTGGTAGATTGCCAATCGGCGGGGGTGTTGGTGTCGGCAACCAGGAGTGTGCTTGGGTCAAACTGGCGGATGAGCAGTTGCCCTTCTTGGCTACCCACACCATAGGTATAAAAGTTCAGCGGTGCTCCGTCCCACTCATAGCTGGTGAGCGGGTCGCCGATTAAGCCATCTGTGCTATATTGAATGGCATCTTTTGTGAGCAAATTGGGCGCAACCAGCACCAACTCATCCTTTGTGCCAGCCAAATCTGGGTCGCCGGTTGTCCCATCTCCATCCAGCAGGTCGGGAATCGCGCCATANNTACGCAGGTCGGGAATCGCGCCATCTAAGTTTGTGGGGTATTCCAAATCTGCTGTAAAGCCAAACTCGCTGGCAAATGCGGCTGGGTTGTTGGTGACCCACAGAATCTCGTTTTGTGCCAGGCTGACCCCGCTCGGAAAGACCAACGTTTCGCCGTCTAGGTCGCTTACCAGATAGCCGGATAAATCTGCAGGGCTGGCATTGACATTCACAATGGCAAAGGCTTCGCCTTGTGGCTCTGTTCCAATCACATCAGGATAAACGGCGTAAAAAAGTAGGTCGCTCGATGGGCTAGGATGGGCTGTTTCAGCGGTGCAATCACTCCCCAGTGCGGTCCCGTCATTTTTGCTGGCAGGAGAATAGCGCAAGGCGGGCGGGGTAATGCTGGTGTGCAGGACATAGCCAGAGCCGGAAATATCTGGATTGAGTGTGATGGACTGGTCATTGTTGGCGTTACTGCCATAGGTCACGCTCACTTGGCTGACATTGACAAGGTTATATAACGTGAGTGTGTCTGCCGTGTTGTTTAAGCTGACCCCGCCGCTACTGGCAGTTTGTACCAACAGGTTGGCAAAGGTAGTTGGGTTGGGCGTGCCGCCACCAAAGATAACAATTGCGCAACCATTTGGCACCACCGTTCCCCCCGCAAAGACATGCCGTAACCCGGTTGCATCGTTCAGCTTCCACCCACCTATGTTGACCGAAGCACCGGTATCATTCACCAACTCAATGAACTCATCCTGCGTGGAGCTAATGACTCCATCCCCATTGGCGTCGCCCAAACTGGCATGGGGGTCCGCGTGAATTTCATTGATGACCCAACCCGCGGAAAATACTTTTTGTTGCTGGCTCCAAGAAATTGCCAACAGCAAAAATAGGTAAGCTATTAATTGAGAAAGGTGTGGGTACTTCGAGCGGCTCATCGGTTAGGCATTTGGTTGTAAAAAAGTAAGGATACGCCAATTGTATAATTACTATAGTCTTGGACACCGTTAATGTCAAGCGAAAATTTTGTTGGGCGTGCAGTCGGGTGTTTTTCTCAAAAGGCGTCTCGTTTTATACTCGGCACAGATAGGAGTTACGCTTTTGCATAGTACTGACCGTCACTTAAGACTGTCTGCTTTTCGGGTCATTTCGACTGAAAGGAGAAATCCAGCCCAGTGTGCTAAAGGATTTCTCACTCGCTTCGCTCATTCGAAATGACAAAGCCGTTACTGGGTAATAAACTGTTGCGTTCTGGTCAAAAAGCAAAAATCCGCAATCTGTGGCCGTGCTTAGTATAGCGTTGCTTCACCTACCCATTCTGCCGAATAGCAGATAAACAAAAAGTGCCTACTCGGTAGGCACTTTCATCAGAGGCTATTCGTTTTGCCGCAAGTGTGGAAAGAGCAAAACTTCGCGGATGGTGGATTGGTCAGTCATCAGCATCACCAGGCGGTCTATTCCCATGCCAAAGCCGCCATTGGGTGGCATTCCATAGCTCATCGCCTTTAGGTAGTCTTCGTCCAGCGGGTGCTTTTCTTCATCGTCCTTGCCATACATTTCTGCCAGCTCCAAAAAGCGTTGTTCTTGGTCTAGCGGGTCATTCAATTCGGTAAAGGCGTTGCACAGTTCCATGCCTGCCACATAGCCTTCAAAGCGTTCGGTGGTGTTGGGGTGTCCGGGTAGGGCTTTGGCGAGCGGGGATAAATCGCGTGGGTAGTTATACAAAAAGGTGGGCTGGATCAGCTTAGGTTCGACAAAATCGCTCAATAGGCGGTCAATCAGCTTACCGCGTGCGGCTCCAGCTTCGGTGTGCAAGCCTTTTGCGTGCATTGCCGCCGCCAAGCTCTCGGCAGTTTCGTGTTGGTCAATGTCAATGCCACTTTCTTCTAACACGGCATCGCGCAAGTTCCAGCGCCGCCACGGGGGAGCAAAGTCAATTTCTTGCCCTTGATAGGCAACTTTGGTGGAGCCATGCACTTGCATTGCCACATGCGCAATCATTTGTTCGGTTAGTGCCATCACTTGCAGGTAATCGGCATAAGCCCAGTAAAATTCAAGCTGGGTGAACTCTGGATTGTGCTTCCAGCTCACGCCTTCATTGCGAAAATCTCGCCCAATTTCGTACACACGTTCCAAGTTTCCCACCAGCAAGCGTTTGAGATACAGTTCAAACGAAATGCGTAAATATAAATCTTGGTGAAGTTGGTTGTGGTGGGTGACAAACGGGCGTGCCGCCGCGCCGCCATAGAGCGGTTGCAGAATGGGGGTTTCCACTTCCAAGAAATCTTGCGAGTCTAGGAAGGAGCGAATGGCATTAACGATTTTACTGCGAGTGCGAAAAATTTGGCGCACATTTGGGTTGACAGCTAGGTCGGCATAGCGTTCTCGGAAGCGGGCTTCGCGGTTGGCAAAGGCGGAGTACACCTTCTTTTCGCCGTTTTCTTCCACTTCCTTGGCGGCGGGTAGTGGCGAAATGCCCTTGGCAAGTAGGCGGAGCGAGTGAACTCGCAAGGAGAACTCGCCAGTTTTGCTAATGATGAGCATTCCGCTTGCCTGCACAAAATCGCCCAAGTCATAATCTTTTTCAAAAAGTTTTAAGAAATCGCTACCCAAATCATTGCCATACAACATGAGTTGGATTTGCCCACTGCCATCTTCAATGTGCGAAAAGTGTAGCTTGCCCATAGCGCGTTTAGAACGCAACCTGCCACACAAGGTAGCCGTGAGCCCGGAATTGCCGGGGTCAAAGCCTTCTTGACGCGAAAGACTGTCGAACCCAGCGCGGGCTTGGGAAATGGTGTGGGTGCGTTCGGCGCGGGTAGGGTAGGGTTCTTCCCCGCGTTCCAGAAAGCGTTGCAGTTTTGCGATGCGGTTTAGTTCAATTTCGTTAAATTGGCGGGTAGATTGCAGGGTCATAAGACAAAAGATAGTAGGCAGAATTTTGCCTGTTTTGTGGTGCGTAAAGTGTCCAAGCAAAACAGCTTGAACGATTAAATCAGAATGTTAACGAGGGCGGTGGTTGATTTTTTTCATTGCCAATGAAACTTAACATCCAATCGCCCCCAGAAAATGCAAATAAGCCCCGCATTTGGGGAGCGGGGCTTATTTTACTCGAATTTGTAAGTTTTTGGCTAGTGAACTTCCAAAATCTGAAATTCCAATTGCCCAGCCGGCGCATTAAAGCGGATGCGCTCCCCAGCTTTTTTGCCGAGCAAGGCAATGCCAAACGGGCTTTCGTTGGAAACACGCCCTTCCAAGGGGTCTGCTTCTGCGGCACCCACAATCACATACTCTTCTGGCTCCAAATCCTGGTTTTGCACCACAACCCGGCTTCCCAATTGCACAATGCCATCTTCTGTTTTGTGTGCAATGACAATGGCGTTAAAGAGCATTTTTTCCAGTTGCATAATGCGCCCTTCAATGAAGGCTTGCTCATTTTTGGCAGACTCATATTCCGCATTTTCTAATAGTTCACCATCTTCAACCGCCTGGTGTAAACGCTCTGCCACTTCAGCGCGTTTCACGGTTAGCAAATGGTTCAGTTCTTCTTCGAGTTTTTTTTGACCTTCTAAGGTCAGATAGGTAGCTTCACTGCGTTTCATTTCATGGTACCGTCTATACAAACTGACGGTGCGTTCTGATTATCCCAACAAACAATCCTTTCCTATGGAATATGTGGGCAGTTAATGAAAAAAACTGAGAGACTTTCCCAGCTTTTGTAACAACGGTGCAAATCCTATCAAAAAAATCAAGATTCTGCAAGGAGTTTAGAAAACACTAACAATAACTTAATTATACAATCCGGTTTTGCTATGGATTGTCGAGCAGTACCTTCAATTCTGTCACCTTTGGGGTGGAAAATAGTGTCCAAAAGGTTTGGCTGTCCACCCAGCGAACACGCACATACCAGGCTAGCCCGCTTACACTGGATGGAACATTGGTAAACAGATGTCGTTGTACTACGGTATCGCCAACAGCCAAGCGTTCCGGTGGAATAGCAAAGCCTTCGGTTGTGCCGAGTACAGTACCGTTTGTGTCTCGTAATTCAGTAACGATGGAAAACGGGCGAAGCGCAGGGTTGGCTTGCACTTGCCACCAACTTTGCACCGTCAGAGAGTGAGTTTCGCTCGTTCCATGTGTAACACCCAGTAAAGTGAGCGGTGCATCGAATGGTAATGGCAGTGTGAGTGCAGTCTCTGCTTGGTTTGAAACCGCAAAAATGGAGTCGGTGAAAGGCGGGGGAATCACTGCTCGGCTGGATTCATGCAAGACGAAGGCGGGCAATGTCCCATCCATTGCCTGCTCGTAAGAAAAACGCGTGCCGGTCAAGTGGTCAGCCATTACGGGGTCTTTGGCTTGTGGCATGCCAACCAAAAAAGACGGGAAAGTGAGCCGCCCCCTGTCAAACAGGGCGTGATGGAAGGCATAAATACCATTGCTTGCCCCGCCATTGGGGTACACCCATACTTGGGTGCAGTCAAAATTGACCAGCCGGATTCCCGGTGTGGCAGTTTTTTGTACCACTGTTTCGTAGCTAAAGGGTGTGCCCGGTTGTTCACACTGGGCGAACCAACCCAGTGTAGAGGCTGGCACATCATATACCAGCAAATTGTGGGCAATGATTTCTACGGGTTCTTGCTGTGTAAACCATTCATAAGCATAGGGATCATAAAAACCAATGCCCTGCAAATACGAAGCGCGAATGATGTAACGCCCGGCGGCTGGGAAGAAGGTGGCATCTGGTATTGTGCCAATGACCTGCGGGTGTGCTGAAAGATAATCTTTTAGTACCTGACTCGATTGATTCCAATCCACATTGGAGTCAGACAGATAGCGATAGCCGCCGCGTGTGCCTCCCACCAGCTCGTTAAAGTAAGCAATTTCATATGGAAATACTGACAGCGTGCCAACCACTAGCCAAATAGCCAAGCTACCCACCAGCGCGGTTCGCAAGAAACCTGCCGAGCGTTTCCCCAGCCAATAGGTAATCCCACCCCCGATAACCAGATACAGAAAGGGGTGGTTGGGAAGCATAAAGCGGTATCCGATATTCAGGCTTTCGTAAATGGCAATAGCGGTGTAAAACACGGGAAAGAAGGTCATGCCAAGCACACTAAGCCATTGTATCTTCTTCCCTTTCATTAAAATAGCCCACAACAAACTTGCAAGACCTAACCCAAAAGCGAGCAACAGTGGCAATGGATTTTTAATTAGAAAAGCCAGTGGAAAATACCACCACCAACCCCCAGTTTGGCGCATTCCCAACGCAAAGTAGTAATCAGCATAATTTTGTAGAAAGAATAGGTTGTTCCAATGTGTGGGGGCAGGAACCGCAAATGGGAGATTGGCTAGTCTGCCCCATTCCCAGCCGTAGCCCCACCACAGCAAAAGCATACTGAGCAGGAGACTCACGGCAAACTGGCGCGCATATTGGCGATAGGCAGAGCGTTGGCGCTTTTGTAAAACTGACAAAACCAGCATGGAGCCACTGGCAACACCCCACAACAAACCGGAGAGTTTTGCCAGCATCGCTAAGCCCAACAAAATACCGACAGCGATACTCCACCGCCACGAAGGCTTTTTTGCCCAACGCCAAGTGCTGTACAATACGGCAGTACCCAATGCGACTGCACCCGCATCGGAATTTGCCAGTCGTCCGTGTGCGAGCAAGGTCGGGTCAAAACTCAAAAAAAATAAAGCAATCAGCCCAGCCAATTTGCCCCATAGCTCGGCTGTCCAACGAAAAACGACTGTCGCAAGTAGTACGGTTAAAAAGATGATGGGCAAGCGAGCCAGCAAACGCAGGTGTTCAACCGGTAAATTCAGCGCAATTTGTTCGGTAAAGACTGCGTAGTGGCTACCCCAACCTGGCAATTGTTCAACGGCTAGGGTGGGGTTGTGCAGATAGATAGGAAGGGCTTCTAGGCTGATGAGTAGCGGCGGATACCCGCGCTGTACCAACAAGGGGTACACACCCTTCCCACGCGTGAGTAACCCGTAGCCTAAGGCGATATAGGTCGGTTCATCGGCGGTGAGCGAGATGCGTTGCGCCCCCACGACTAATAAGCTAAAGAAAGCGAACAGTAAAAGAACGCTAATTGGGAAGATGAACCTGTGTATCTGTTTCATGGACTGTAAATCTCAACTCTTGATGCGCTTGATTCGGCATGTGTGCCGAGTAAAACCACACACGGTTAAATTATAAAGGGGCTATCCTTTTTCAGGTAGCCCCTTTATTGGGTAGGTGTGCCTAGCCTTGAGTGGATTAAAACAAGCGAATCAACCCCGCGCAGGCATCAATTGCAGATTAGGGTACAATCAAAACTTGACCCACATACAACTTGCTGGGGTCGGTCAAGTTGTTGACGCGTGCCAGTTCGTTTGCATCAACGCCCAACAAACGCGCAATCTTATACAGATAGTCGCCGGGTTGGACGGTGTAGGTGGCTGGCTTGCTGGCGGGAGTGGTCGGTGCGGCAGTAGCGCCGGGCACAGCAGTGGCGGCTGGTGCTTGGTTTAGCTTGGTTGCCCACGGTGGGATAATCAAGACTTGTCCGCCATAGATAGCGCTGGCATCCTTTAACTTGTTATACGCCGCGATGTCAAACGGAGATACGCCAAATTTTGCGCCAATGCGCGACAAATTGTCACCGGGTTGCACGGTATAGGTGACGGGTCCCGTTTGTGCGGGCGCGCTGGTGGCGGCGGGTGAACCGCTAGCGGGGACTAAGGTGGGTTGGGGCATTTCGCCGGGCACTGGCGTTACATCTTGACCGGGGGCGTTTTGAGCGATTTTGCCACCGGCAAAGGCATCTGCCGGACCGTTGACTGCGCATAAGTTGAAGTTGTCCAAGAAGATACCGTTACTGTTAAAGCCGTAAACTGAATAAAATTCTGCCCACACGGTTTGCTTGGGGTCAGTGGCAGTAAAGCGATATTTGAAATGATGATACTTGAAGTTGAAGTCGGTGGTGTTGCCGGGATTCCAGAATGGGGTGTACCGAATTTGGTCTTCATTCAACCAACCGGAGCCCCACTTGCTCGCGCCCATACGGAAGCCAACCGCTTCATTGTAAATGTTGCCGTAGCCTTCCTTATATTCACCCATTTGCTTGGATACCACATCAATGTAAACCCAGCCGGAAAATTCATAGGTTTGTCCGACTACCAATTTGTCCACATTTTGTGAAAGCGCAAACTTCACGGGCGACCACGGCTTAAACATCTTGACGATTTTTTCGCCATGAATGAAAAGCGCTTTATCCGTTTCGGAAGCTTGCCAGCGATTCCAGACAACAATTTCAGGGCGGCGTGCCGCTTTACCGGCAGAACCTGGAATTGGGTCGCCATCAATAAAAGATGCCGCCCATCCGCCGGGCACAGAAAGTTCCACTGTTCCCCCTTGGCGGTACCAATCCCCTTCAAAGGTAGGATTGACCAACACATTGGGTCCAGTACAACCGCCAGTTGCTTGTTCAACCGGAGCGGCGAAGATGGCAGGGACAGAGGATATGACCATCCCCAAGCCAAGTAACGCAGTCATTATTTTTTTCAGTTTCATTTTGACCTCATAATCAAGAGCGAATGCAAAACCTGCCTGAATCTGAATGTTCTGGCACAGTGCGGGTTATTATGCAAGCAACTTGCCAAAAAAGCAAGGGTGGGGTAAGGGCATTCATATATTTCAGACCAGTTATCATGGCATTCTATACCATATTTTTACATAAGGCGCAGAACCCGATATTTGAGACACGTGCCGAATATCAGGAGCAGGAGTGATATAATCCGACTGCTTTGAGCACGATTACCAGAATTTTCACAGTTATAAAAAAACACAGTTTTACCATCCTTGCCGTGATGGTGATAGTCGGTGGTGTTGGGTTGCGCTTTGCTAGGTTGGGGCAATTCCCCGTAGGCGTTTATCAAGACGAAGCCTATAACGGCTTAGACGCTGTGCAATGGTTGCGGGAAGGCGCACAGAGTCCCCGACTGGGGAATCTGCCACTCTACTTCACCGCCAACAATGGGCGTGAGCCACTTCATATTTATGCCGTCACTGCGAGTGTAGCTATTTTTGGCAACACTGCCTTTGCCTTGCGTTTTCCTTCTGCCCTGATTAGCGTAATCGGTATTTTTGCGATGTTCGCGTTTGGCTGGGCGTGGCGTGGAAGATGGTTTGGGCTATTATGTGCCGCCGTTTGGGCTTCGACCTTTTGGTCGGTGGCATTAGCACATATCAGTTTTCGTGCTGGATGGTTTCCGGTCATATTGACGCTCACAGGCGCGGTCAGCCTGTGGGCAGTGCGCACAAACAAGCAAGGACTGTGGGTGCTATGCGGGGCATTCTTTGGGCTCAGCTTTTACACCTATTCCGCCGCGCAAATGACACCCTTCTTCTTCGTTTTGGGTGTTGCAATATCATGGGGCTTGCTCGCTGGTGAACGCCCGTTCAATAAGTATCCCTTTCGTAAGCCAATGATTGGCTGGGTATGCGCCGCATCGGTCGTGCTTTTGCCCATGCTGTGGTTGGCATTAACCCACCCCGAAACACTGTTTTCGCGGGCGGGTCAAGTCTCCGTCTTTTCTGAAAGTATTCACAAAGGGGATTTGCCTGGCACTTTGCTAAAAAATCTGTTCGCTGTGTTAGGGCTTTTCAATATTGCGGGTGACCGCATAGCTCGCCATAATTTGCCCTACCGCCCAGTGTTTGACCTGCTTTCGGGCATATTTTTCATAATCGGTGTGATGCGCCTTGTTAGGATGGTGCAAGATAGAAAACAACCGCGAACCGAGCGTATCTTGGCGGGCTGGTTGGGATGTGCATTGCTGGCATATTTGCCAGCCACCCTTTTTGCCGAAGATGCGCCGCATTTTTTGCGTGGAGTAGGGGTGCTTCCTGCCACGGTTATCTTGTGTGCCCTTGGCATTCAGTTCGTTTACCAATTACTGGCGTGGCGCGTTTCACCAGCCTATGCCCTGCTCTTACCGATTGGCGTAATAGGGATTATGGCTGGTTCAACGACTTATGATTATTTCGTGCGCTATCCAAAACACCCCGACACCGATATTTTCTTTCAGCGTGTGCCCACCGAACTGGCGCAACAAGCATTGCAGGCTTCGAAACAACAGCCGGTTATGCTAGACCGGCGCTTTTGGGATAGCTTTGCCACAGTGCGCTACTTGCTGGCGAATCAGCCAAACATCCAAGTATATACAGGTACGCCGAATTTCCCTGCTATGCAAGCACATTCAGCCGACTGGCGCATTTTTGCTTGGCAATATGAAGACCTGCTCAGCCTATACCATCAGATTCCTGTGGGGTGGGTGCTTTCTGCACAACCCAGCACTTTGTATCGCGGCGATTTTCCGGAAACCCCTTACCCATTGTACTTACAAATCACGGCATATCCTCCCCAAGGGCATGCACCCGTATTTGCGATTTGGCAAGATACCTTTGCCTTGTCCGCGCCAGTGGTAACGCGTACCCAAACTGGACTTCAAATTTCCTTGCAATGGCAATGTTTGCAACCGCCACCCGCCGAACCACTTTCCTACTTTCTACATTTGCTAGATGCGCAAGGCAATTTGCTAGCGCAACAAGACGGTGTACCATTAAATAGCACCTATCCTTTCCAATATTGGCGCGAAGGTGAAAAAATTAATCAAATACACACCTTTTCGGGTCTATCCAATGCTGTAACAATGCGAATTGGATTGTATAATTCAACCTCGCTAGAACGAGTGTCGGTTATCCAAATGCAAACACCAACAGTCGTTTCTGACCAAGCGCTGTATGTACTTCCATAAAACATACCCGGCACGCATAAAAACTGTGCAAAAGGAAAAGCGCAACTCCGAACCCGCCGAGTCGGGTGAGATTGTTCCATTCTGGTAAAAATCGGGTAAAATCGGTTTGGCTAAATGGTAACCTATCTCGCAAGATTGAATGGTTCATTTACAGGTGACTGATTGACCCATGCAGGAATTTTTGAGCAAGGAGATCCTTGCAAGTGCCTGCTTGTTAATGAGTGACACTTGACCCAGTGATGAACAATGGCTACTTAACCCAAAGCACAAAAGTTTTGTCTGTGTCAAGAAATCTAATTCTCAAATTTAGGAGAAATTTGACAAAAATATGAAGCGTTTACTAAATTTATCGTTGCTCAGTAGTTTTTTGTTGGCGTTGGTATTGGTGCCACTTTACCAAACAAAAGCTGAGCCAGCGCTCCAATCCGGCAACTTGCTGAAAAACCCCGGTTTTGAAGGACAGCCCTACTTCAAAGATGGCATTCCCCAGTTGGAAATTCCAGGGGATTGGGAGTTCTGGTTTAAAAATGGGGGTAAGGACATTGCCGAACAAAGCACCCCGTGGGGACGCCCTGAAGTGAATGTGCGTACTCGTGCCAACTTGGGTGCTACGGACTCTGCCTTGTTTATTCGAGACGGTGATAAAACGCTCAAGGTCTTTTTATCTTGGCAATCAATCTGGTGGGGTTTAAAGCAAACCGTAGCCGTCACGCCCGGCACCAAGTACCGCTTTAATGTGCCAGTGTATCCTGATTTGGTTACCACTTACTCTCCCCAAAAAACCTATGCCGATGTCAATTCTGGCTCCAATGAAATGCGCTTGATTGTGCGTGCCAATGGCGCAAATATTGCCGATAGTGGTTATGTTGCTCGCAACTCCGGCGCTTTTACAGACCTTGCTATCGAATTTACCGCAACCACTAATCAGGTGGAAGTAGAATTTGAAGCACGCGCCAAGTATGGCTTGGTAAATAATGGTTGGTGGATTGATGGCGTAAGCTTAATCGCGGTGGGTGCTGGCACAGTTCCCACCACTGCCCCCGGCGCAACTACCGCGCCCGGCAAACCTGCCCCAACCCAAGCTCCGGTTGTGGTTCCCCCTACCCAGCGTCCAGCCCCAACTGCCTTCACTTTGCCCACACCAGCCGCAGATGGCATCATGTATTACACGGTGCAAGAAGGGGATTCATTGATTCGCATTGCTACCATCGCTTGTGGTGAAACGCTTATTTGTTTGGAAAAACTGAAAGCCGCTAATAAGCTTACTTCCAACGTGATTTATTTGGGGCAAACTTTGATTGTTGGACCTTTTGGCGCAGATGGTTCTATCGTGCCGGGTGCGCCGGGCGCTACGCCAACTCAGCAGGGCGTTTCTGAGCCGGCAACCAACACCCCGGGCGCAGAAGCAACTGCCGGTCAGCCACCTACCACTGACCCCAATGCAGTGCCCACTACTGACCCCAATGCTCAGCCGACAGCAGAGCCACCCACAGCCACACCTGAACCGACTCAAATTCCGCCCACTGTTGCGCCAACCCAAGCTTTGGCTGGCACTGGCGAAATTTGTGTGACCTTCTTTGAAGATCTAAATGGCAATGGTCTGCAAGAAGATTCCGAGCTACCCCAAACCGATGCCGTTGTTTCCTTGTTGGATTTTGCCAGCGGCGCCCAAATTAGTTCCTACACCACCAACGGCGTGACAGAGCCCTATTGTTTTAGCGATTTGGCTTTAGGTACTTATCGCGTGGTGATAACAACACCGGCGGGCTATACCCCAACCACTGGCTTAGACTTGGAAGTGCCCATTTCGGCAGGTGGTAGCGCTAGCCTGAAGTTTGGTGGGCAAAAAACCGGCGACACAGCAACTCCGGAACCCACTGACAATAGCGGTTCAAATCGTACACGCCTAATAACGGCGCTACTCGGCGCATTTGGCGTTATCTTCTTGCTCTTGGCGATTGGCGTGGCGGTCTACCTGATTATTGCTCAACGCCGCCGTGCCCAGGACGATGAAGACGAAGAGTAAGAACTATTCTAGCTACCTACATTGGTGCATCGTCATTTTGGCAGGGGCAACGGCAACGTTGCCCCTGTTTTTACAGAGTGGCTTTTTAAATACGCGTGCAGGTGGCGATAGCCCGTTTTTGTTGATTCGCCTGCATGAACTGGCACAAGGTCTTGTGGATGGGCAATTTCCGGTGCGCTGGATGGGTTCAGCCGCCTATGGGTTGGGGTATCCTTTTTTTCATTATTATGCCGCTCTGCCTTTTTATTTGGCGGCTGTTATCAAGCGATTGGGGGCGAGCTATGTGCTTGCGCTCAAGCTAACACAACTCTTTGGGGCGGTGCTGGCGGCAGGGGCAATGGCAGGTTGGGTCACTGCTGTCACTGGCAATCGTACTCAAGCCCGCCTTGCGGCACTTGCCTACAGCCTTGCGCCTTTTCATCTCGTGAATCTCTATGTGCGTGGCGATTCGCTGGGCGAGTTCTGGGCAATGGCGTTCTACCCGCTATGTTTATGGGCAGTTACTGGCTTGATACGGGCTTTACGAAACGGGCAGACGCTGTGGCAGGCGCGTTTGTGGTGGGGAGCAGTGGGCTTGAGCTATGGTGGTTTAACCTTTTGCCACAACATTTCTGCGCTCAATTTTAGCCCATTTCTTGGCTTTTATGCTTTGTTGTGCATGTTCCTGCCGCTGCGTTCAGCAAGCGGGCAAACCTTACCCCCACCGAAAACTCGCTTGCAAGTTCAAACTGCTTTGGCTTTTGCCACCGCCATTGGGCTTGGTTTGGCATTGTCAGCCTTCTTTTGGCTACCCGCCTTGCGCGAGAAAGAGCAAACGCAACTAGACGTCACCACACAGGGCTATTTGCATTACAGCAGTCATTTTCGCACGACAGACCTAGTGCAAAGCCACTTGCCTTTTGAATATGACCCGGCTGTGGAAACGCCCTTTGCTATGGGGTTGGTGCAAGCTTCGACCCTTGCGCTGGGCGTTCTCCTTTGGGGCTGGCAAGCCATTCGCCAACGTCAGTTTGCCTTCTTCGCCTTTGTCTTGCTTGCTTTTGCCTTTGCCACCCTTATGATTACGCCCTATTCAGCTTGGCTGTGGGAACATCTGCCCTTGGTCAGTTACAGCCAATTCCCGTGGCGCTTTCTGTCTATTCAGGCGGTGTGGGGGGCAATGTTGGTGGGGGGCTGGGCAAATTTGCCGTGGCCATCCGTGCGCCCACTAACACTTTTGATGCTGGTGGTGGTTATCATCGCGGCGGCATTTACTCGTTTGCGTCCGGATTTTATCCCGCTTACAGATAATGCAGTGACCGCCCAAGCCATCCAGCAGTATGAGCATTTTACCGGCAATATCGGCACTACCATTCGTGGAGAGTACTTGCCTAGTAGTGCCAACCCGCGTCCGTACACTGCGCCTGCCCTATTCCCAAGCACTCCCCACCTGCGTCAAGCCATGCCCTTGCGCGGGCAAGTCTCCCTTTCACAGCGAGAATTTGCCACCAGTCGCCAGCAGGTTTGGCGGATTTCTGCGCAAGTGGAGAGTGACATTGCCATTCCGCTTAACGAATGGGCAGGGTGGCAAGCGCGGCTGGATGGACAAGTCATTCCAGTGCAGGCACTCCCACATTTGGGCTGGGTGCAAGTGACCGTACCCGCTGGCGAGCATCGTTTACAATTGGAATTAGTGCCTAGCCCGTTGCATCGCTTTGCAGAGATGCTCTCGCTCTTGGCTTGGCTAGGCGTGTGTGGGATTTTCTGGGCTGTGGATTTGAAAAAGGCGGGAAAATGGCTGGTTGGGGGTGTGGCGCTCCTGCTAGTGTGTGTGGTGCTTGGGCGAATAGTTGCCCCAACTGCACGTATGGGCGTGCAAACGATGGATTTTTCGCAATTGGGTTGGGCGCACACTGCCCCCGTTCCCTTTCAAGATGGTTCGGTCTTGCTGGGCGCACAAGTGCCAGTCACTGCCCAAGTTGGCGAACAGGTGCAGATTCAACTCACTTGGCAAGGTGCGCCACCTCCCTATACACTCAGCTTGGAAAGTGCGGCAGGCAACACGCTGGAATTGACACTGCCCTACTGGCAAGCGCAAGCCGATTCCTTTCAATTACCCACCGACCTAGCCAGCGGGCTGTATTACCCGGTTTTGCGCACGCCCAACAATTCTGCGTTGACTTCCGGCGGACAAACGCGCAATGTTTTATACCTATCCCCCATTGTGGTGGGCGGTTTGCAGGATTATCCCACTCAATTTTCTGCCGCGCTTCAGCCACTGGCAGGGTTTTCTGCCTGTCGGACTCAGCCTGACCGCTTGCTGGTGCGCCCGCTGTGGAATCCCACGCTTTTCACCCAACGCCTACAAATGGCAGTACGCTTGTTGACGTTGGATGGCACAGAAATTGCCGCATTGGACACGCCGGCTGGCTTGGGTAACCTGCCCACCGAGCTATGGGCTACACAAACTCAGCCGTTTGCCACCCCAATCATCCTTAATATTCCCCCTGACTTACGCAGTGGCGTGTATCTTATGCGCTTGGCATTGTACGCCGACCCGACTGCCGCGCCACTGTTTAGTCACAGCCAGCGTGTCACGTTAGCCCAAGCCGCAACCCTGACCACAGCCGAAATTGCCCCTACTTTCGCCGCTGGCTCTACTGTGCCTTATCGTTTGGTGGTAACCGCGCCGGTACACACTGTGTCGAATATAGATGAGATGAATTTGCCGGCTGTTCGTTATTTTTGGCGGATGGAAGGGGCACAGACGGTGCAGTGGGCGGCTGAAAGTGGCTGGCACTGCTGGCAGGCGAGTTCAGATTGGCAAGAGACCGGCGAGTTGACTGTGCCCAGCGATACACCAGCCGGGAGTTATGCGCTCTCTCGTGTGCATGTTCTGCCCAACGGTCACGAGCAAGCCATCTCATTGGGGCAGGTGACGGTCACCACCTACCAGCCACCCCAATTCCCACCCATGCAAGTGGAGACTACCGCCGAGTTTGGAGCGTTGCGCTTGGGAGGCTATGACTCCCGCCAAAGTGAGAATGCACTAGCCCTAACCTTTTATTGGCAGGCGCAGATGCCCCTAAGCGGTGACTATCACTACTTTGTGCATCTGGTAGATACCGCCCAACAGCAAATTGTGGCGCAGGTGGATGGCGTTCCCCAACAGGGCACACTGCCCACCTGGCAATGGCAGGCTGGACAAATTGTGGTGGAATCTGTTACACTTGATCTGCAAAATGTCCCGGCTGGCGAGTATCAAATTACCGTTGGTTGGTATGACCCGCAAACTGGCGAGCGCCTACCAATAACTGCCCCACGAGAATACACCCTCAGCGAAAACCGCTATTTACTCCAATCTATCACGCGATAATATGCCCAAAAACAACAAAAAGTCACAAACCAGCTCGATTAGCACGCCATCTAAAGAAAAACTGGAAAAACTCAGTGCCGAAATTTCACGCTTACAAGACCAATTGAGAAGATTGGAGATTCCGTACGAGAGTGACATCGCAACGATTTGCGATGAAACGTTTGATTGGCAGGCAGAACCGGAATTTGCGTCGCTTTTTTCAGATTTCTCATTTCCAATTTACAATTATTTGATTATTGAATATTTCTCCGCAGAAGCGGAGGAAAAAATGAGTAAAAAAGATTTGGGCATGCAACTCATGGACAAAGCGAGTACATTCTTGGCAAGTGAGATGACAAACCAGCAAAAAGAAGCTGTAATGCAAGCGTTGAAGCAGTTTAAGCTACGCAAATTCCGCGACAAGGAATTAGTGACTTATCTGTACTGCATACAGGTCGAATACTTTTTGCTCAGAAATTTATCAAACTCCAATGCTTGGAAATACTTTTGGGTATTGACCGTAGTGGTTTTGAACAATTTGAACATCATGCTTGGTGTGCATGACAGACTGTTGCAATCACTGCACGCTACCAATCTTGAGCAGGCAAATCTAACGTTCATAGATGTTTTTCGCCCGCAGAATTTTCAACGCCCCGAAGTGCAGGCTTATTTAGCAACTGTACCGCGTGGTTGGGATGTGGTTTGGGCATTTGAAGTATCCTTTATGCAACAAGCCATACGCCACCTGGTAGCGGAACAAATCGTACTGCCAAGTGGTTTTTTTGATCATGATGAAGTACTGGATACAGCCATCAGCAATCATATGCCCAATTGGAGTAGGACTAGCCAATTAATCGGAGCAGGCAAGAATACAGATGCGCAGGTTGCCAGCCAATATTTGCAACAATTAGAGAGTTACCTTGTTGAAGATGACCGTGTGGAGCAATCGAAAATCAGCCGCGCTTTTGCCTTGTTCCTGTGGTTGGGCTTACGCCGAGAATTGCCTGTCAAAACCGAAAAGATGTATGAGAGCATTGTCAGCGGACTCAAAATGATTGACATTTTGACCATCCTGGCAAGATTTCGCGCACGGAACCCATTGGCACAAACGCCAGATACGCCGCTATCATCACCGGAAAACCAATAGGCATGACGAATGCCATGCCTATTGGCAAAATTGTGGCGCTGAAAAGCTACTTCTTGCCGCCACCCAAAATGTCGCCCAAGCCACCGAGCATGCCAGCCATCCCACCTAAGTCCATGCTCCCGGCTTGCTTGGTTCCCAGCAAGCTTTCCAACTGGTTGCCGAGCGGGTCTGGCAAACGCTCTGCCACTTGTTCTAGCACTACCTTCACGGCGATGCGGGCTGAATCTTGAGAGATTTTCGCTTTTTCTGCAACGATTTTGGCGATTTCACCGATAACGTCCATCATTGAACTCCTGCTTTGAAAAGAAAAGTTTTGCATTGCAATTGGTTTGCAGATAGTTTAGACACCATTTAGGTATCGTAGTAACATATTTTGTGCAAGGTTTAGCAGGTTGCCTTTCTTGGGGAAAATAAGTGTAAATTCCAAGTTTGCCGAATCAGCCTTTGTCTTAGCCTTTGCTAAGTGTTCCACTTAGGTGTGGACACAAATCACATTTCCAGTCTATAATTTCCCCCTGTTAAGGTTGTAGATTTCAGGGTATCATTGCGGTACTCCACACGGATTTACGTTTTGCCTTCAGTACCGATAACTTTTTTGTACTATGTCGTTTCCTCCAATTGAAGAAAATACCAACACGCCCACTGTAGGGGATGTTTCCGCGCAAACAGNNAGACGCTGGCTGTTCCCAGCACAGCCGGCGTGAAACCAAAGCAGAAGAAAAAAAAGCAAGCTGGCTGTATGTTCACCACCTTACTGTTGACTTTGGGCGCAATGGTAGTGGTGCTTAGCGTGTTGGGCATTGCCGGTTATTTGGGCTATGCCGCCGGTGAAGTAGACCATCAGAACCGCGTGGCAACGGCTTTGTATGATGAACTGCAAAACCAGTATGACCTAGCTGTGCAAGATATTACTGCCAACCGTGTTCAGCTAGCCGAGAAACGTTTGCAATATATTCATGGCGTAGATGCCAATTACCCCGGACTGGCGCAACTGCTTGCTCAGACTGTGCCCACAGCTGAGTTCAGCCCCACCCCTAGCCCCACTCCCATGCCCACCCCCACGCCATTGGCAGAAGGGGTGACCGCCGAAGAATTGTTTGCACAATTACAGCAATCTGCCGAACAAACCAATTGGGACAACGTGCTGGAACTTGCGGGTGTGTTGCGCCTATCTCACCCCGATTTTTCACCTGAGCAGGTGGATGGCATTGTTTTTCGCGCTTTGCGTAACCGCGGGGTAGCACGTATTGATGCAGGTCAGTTGGAAGTTGGAATTTTGGACTTAAAAAACGCAGAACGACTTGCTCCGCTGGATATTGACGCGGTACAACGCTACAATTGGGCACGCATGTATCTGTTTGGGCGCGATTTTGAAAACTTTAATTGGCCGTTGTCTATTGAAAATTACAGTACCCTGTATTCAGTTGCGCCAAACTTTTTGGATGTGGCGGAACGACTTTGGCAAGCCTACGCCAAATTTGGTAGTGCCTTGGCGGGTGGGGGTGATGTATGTGGAGCAAGTACCCAGTTTGCGAATGCTTTGGCAATTCGCTCGGATGTAGAGTTGGATGGCAAGCGGGTCGAGATGGAAAGCCAGTGTTTGTTGGGTACGCCTACCCCCGAAGGAGCATTGCCGTCTGCGGAGGGCACGCCACCAAGTGGCGAGAACACCCCCGACCCCAACCTGACGCCATTGCCAGCGCCTTAAGCCTAGGTTTACGCAGTCAAAATACTCTTCACACGATGAATCAAAAAACCACACCGAATGGGTGTGGTTTTTGTTTTTTTAGTCTGTTTCAGGGTCGTCCAAATCGTCTTCGTCTTCATCGAAACCGAGTTCGGCGAGTTGCTCGGTCAGGAATTGCGGGTCTGGTTCTAGCTTCACCCACAATTGCAAAACCTGCCCTTCTTCTACTTCGCCAGCACGTGCCGCCAAAATCAAAGCGGATTCTTTAAGCCCATCACTTTTGCGATATTCCAAAATCGTATCTCTACCACTGCGCCAAGCGTTTAGGCAACGGTCAACCAACGCTTGCCCATTGAAGGTGCGTACAACACAGTGTGCCGTATAGGGCAAACTGATGCCTTCTGCCATGCCTATCAGCCACGGCTGGGTGACAAAGTCAAACTCTGGGGTGGGTCCCTCGACAATGGTGATTTTTTCTGGTTCCATAAAGTTTACTCGCTATGCCGATTAATCAACGCTCGTTGGGAAGTATATCATACTTTATCGAAGCCACAGCCACAAAGCCAGCAGTACAGCCACCCCAAATAATAAGAATATGATAACAAAACCGGCAGAAAGGAGCTTGTCAAAGATTGAATCAAACAAGTCTCGCCAATTTTGCGGCGAAATGTCTTGCGTGGCGCGTGCCGGTGGGATATCTTCTACTATCTCCCATTCATCGCCGGAATTGCGATTGCTACTGCCCAATAGCCCTTTTTCAATGCGTTTGGCAATTTCCAGTAAAATGGGAAAATGCCATTTGCGGGCAGTCCAACTCAGCAAGCCGGTGCGGGTGGCAATGATGAACAGGAGTAAACCGCATAAAATAATCGCCGCAAATAGGTTCATGGCATTGAAGGGTAGGCATTCATTTGTAAGGTGTCTTCTTCCACAGCTAGGTAGCGGCAGAGCGGAAGTGCATAGCAAGGGAATTCGCCCATGCGGGTGATCTTAGCAAAATCTGCCACAATGGGCTGAACAGTTTGTTGGCTAGGATAGAGCGGTACTTCGACCACCCGGTCTGACAAGAGCGCCCAGCGTACATAAGTCGGCAAACCGGCGCGTTGCTGTGCGAGCCAGTGGGCAACATTTTGGCTGGGNNTTGGCTGGGACTTCCCCCTAAGCACAAGAAAATGCCGTTGTTGGCGGCGAGCCAGCGCAAAGGGGCAAACGGATTCTGCAAAGATTGTAGGCGCAAGCAGGCAGTGGCATTTTCGCCCAATGCCGCAAAACTCCACACCGGGTGGCGACTGCGCTGAGCGGCACTTTGCTGGCGCAAGAATTCACCATAGCTGTACCTACCTTCATCGCTGGGTAAATCCATTGCCCACAAATCCGCATTGGCATTTGACTCTTGCCCGGAGCCGTACACTACGCCATTGTTGGAAGGTCCAACTTCGGGGATGACCAGTGTGCGGGTGGTGAAGGTGGGGGCAAGGATGGTGCTACATAGCTGTATTAGCACC
Organism: Anaerolineales bacterium UBA6668; assembly: GCA_002455215.1. Taxonomy (GTDB): domain Bacteria; phylum Chloroflexota; class Anaerolineae; order Anaerolineales; family UBA6668; genus UBA6668. The sequence goes on from DKKK01000126.1 coordinate 24,709, forward strand.
GAATGTAGGGTACTTGCCCCGGAAGTTAAGCTTTCGACAAAGGCGGGTGTGCTTAGTACCAACACATTTGCATGGTCAGCAATCCCCATCGCCTGCAGACTGTTAAATAGCTTGCGAGCATTAATTTTTTGGGCGGAATAGGGGGGCTGAGTGGGAAAATCCATTAGATAGCAAGAGTGAGAATTGGGTACTTGGCAAGTGCGCTTATATTGAACACAGGCAATATATGATCCATTTAATCATGCCGAGATTCAACAATCGTTAGGTTTATGTTCTATTTTAGTAGAAAACAAGATTTTAAAACAGGGTTAAGCCAAAGATGGGCAGGGCAACCGCATGAAAAA
>DKKK01000126.1:25148-35109 GCA_002455215.1 Anaerolineales bacterium UBA6668
CCCAATCCTTCATGCGGTTGCCATGTAAAGATGGCTGTGAATTGTGGCAAGAATCGGGTTGCACATTTGGCGCGACTCAGGCACAATAAGGGTATATTCGACACGGATGAAACGACGCTCTTTTTCTTAAGAAAAAACGTATTTTAGAATTGTGCCGAATGTAGCAGGTTCGCCCAATCCTTTCCCATTCTGCCACCTACCATGATGAACTTACCCCCGAATTTGGACGATTACACCCGCATAGAGCAAGCCATTCACTACTTGCGAGACCATCAATTGCACCAGCCCAGCTTAGATGAATTGTCCCAACATTTGCAGTTGAGTCCCACTCACTTGCAAAAATTGTTTCGCCGTTGGGCAGGCTATAGCCCAAAGCGTTTTTTGCAATTTTTGACCATCGAACATGCCAAGCATTTACTAGCGAGCGAACCGGTTTTGTCTACCAGTTTTTCCAGCGGATTATCCGGCGGAGGGCGCTTGCATGATTTGTTTGTGAATGTGGAAGCAGTAACGCCCGGCGAGTATCGGCGGCGGGGCGCTGGGCTGACTATTCAGTATGGCTTCCACCCTTCTCCTTTTGGCGAATGCCTGTTGGCTGTGACCGAGCGCGGCATTTGCTGGCTGGCATTTGTATGTGACCATTCGCCGGAAGCGGTGCTGACTGAGTTACGCCACCGCTTTCCATTGGCGCATGTTCAAGAACAGCCCACCTGTACCCAACCTTACCTAGCGCAAATTTTCCCAACCGATTCTGACACCCGCCAACCGAAGCTCACTTTGTTTCTGAATGGCACCAATTTTCAACTGCAAGTATGGCAGGCGTTGTTACGCATTCCGAGCGGCTATCTCACTAGCTACGGCGCACTTGCCACCGCCATTGGGCATCCCACTGCTTCGCGGGCGGTTGGGGCGGCGGTGGGTGCGAATCCGATTAGCTTTCTCATTCCCTGCCACCGGGTTTTGCGCTCTGACGGCAATGCCCACCAGTATGCGTGGGGTGTGACGCGCAAACAGGCGATGCTCGGCTGGGAGGCGGCACAGCGTTTTGGGGAAGGGGAATAAAAAACGTCATACCCATTTGTGAGTATGACGTTTACAAGGCAATGATACGTGGCACGCAACCCGTTTTGACTATGGCTAGTAGACTTGCGGAATGAAAGTTTGGTCTTCCATAGGTGGGCGGATGTAGGCAATGTCTGCCATTGCTGGCAATTCTACCGGTGGTGGGATAATATCTTCGTAGGGGATGGAACCGAGCAAGTGGGAAATGCAGTTCAGGCGGGCTTTTTTCTTGTCATCGGAGGGCACTACCCACCACGGCGATTGCTTGATGTCGGTATGCTCAAAGGTTAGGTCTTTGGCTTTGGAGTATTCGATAAATAGGCGATGTTCTGCCAAATCCATGTCGCTCAGTTTCCAGCGCTTGAGTGGATCGTGATTGCGGGCTTCAAACCGGCGGCGTTGTTCTTCAAAGCTAACAGAGAACCAGTATTTAATCAGAATAACGCCGGAACGCACCAACATTCGTTCAAATTCCGGGCATGAGCGTAAAAATTCGCGTACTTGGTCTTCATCCGAAAAGCCCATTACCCATTCGACATTGCTCCGATTGTACCAACTGCGGTCAAAAAGCACAATTTCGCCGGCGGCAGGCAAATGTGCCACGTAGCGTTGGAACCACCACTGGGTTTTTTCGCGCTCGGTGGGGGCGGGTAGTGCAACGACTCGCACAATGCGTGGGCTGGTTACTTCGGTGATGCGCTTGATGATGCCCCCTTTTCCAGCAGAACCACGTCCTTCAAACAGCACGACTACTTTTAGCCCTTGTTGTTTGACCCAATATTGCAGTTTGACCAACTCCTTTTGTAGGCGAGCAAGTTCGCTTTCGTAAAAGTCGTTGGTGAGCCCCCCTTTGCCATTGTACTTTTTTAGCTCCTTTTTTTCTACCTTCGCTGGGGGTGGAATCACAGGAATTTCAGCGTGTGCGGGAATGATGACTTCGACTTCTTCAAAATCGTTTTCAGTTTGTGGTTTTTGCTTTTTGTGCTTTTTGGACATAGAACGCCTCCAATCAGAAAACTATACCGACTATTAATTTTGAATCGATAATCTTAGTTTGGCATCATATGACTTTTTACGCAAGTTTTTTTTAGGCACGGTAAGAACATTTGGTAGTTCAGGAGTTGGCTATTTGCTTAAGGGAAATCAGTCCAATGCAGAGATTCACAACCGGGTTTTGTTCATTCCCCAAAATACTGGTGTTCTTTGATAAACGATTGCACATATTGTGGCGAGATGGTCAAATTTTTCTCCGGCAAAAAGACAATACCGTCTGTGTGACAATAATACAGTTTCTCCCAGCGTTGTTGATAAGTTTGCCACAGTGAGTAAGATTTTTTGTATGCTTGTTCATCTACAAGATTAGCCTTACGGAATTTGAAATATCTCTGAAATGCTAGAGAAGACAGAACAAGTAAGAGTACAATAAAAATGCTCGCGATAATGAGATTGAAATTGCGCCCAAAAGGGTTAGACCAGTCAATAGTGGGAATGTCAAATAGGATGCCCAAAAATAGGATGATTGGGAGAAAAATGGAGCTTAATAGAATTAGAATGAAAATTAAAGCAACGATTGAAAGAATTGTTTGAGCGAGTGGGCTTAAATTGAACGGCTTGGTTGGCGCGGCAGGTGGCTTAAGCGCATCGTATAAATTTGAATTTTCGAGTGTGTCCCCGATTTTAGCGGTCTTAATTTTACTATGCGCCCAATATATGGAAGCAACTTTGGCTACGCTTTGGTCGGAACGACAAATCGGGCATACCGCTTTGGGGGGGCGAAGCTCTTTTTCATAGACGCGCCCGCAAAAGGCACAAGTCAGCGCATCCGCTTGTAAATTGGCGCCACATCCTTCACAAATTTTCATAACCCCTGCTCCTGAAAAATCAAATGATTACGCTGTCTGGCTACCCATTACCAACAAATCCAATTGCTGGCTTAAAAAGTCAAATGCGCCTTGCCAAAAGCTGGCAGGGCGAATGTCAATTCCTGCCGCATCTAAAATTTCTAGCGGGCTGGCACTTCCACCAGCCGAAAGGATCTGCACCAGTTTGGGTTCAAATTGCGCTTTGCCGAGTTGTTTGTATTGTTGGTACAAGGCGAACACCAGCAATTGCCCAAAGGCATAGGCGTAGCAATAAAACGGCGAGTTGTAAATGTGCGGGATGGAAACCCATTCCCATTGAAATTCATCGTTCACTAAGATACTTTCGCCAAATTGCTCACGTAGGTTGGCTAGGTATGCGGCATTTAGTTCGCCCACACTTGCGCCATCGCGGATCATTTGGTGCGCCTGCCGTTCAAAGAGCACGAAAAAGGCTTGGCGTTGGATGGTGGCGTAGGCATCATCCAGCAAACTGGCGATTAAATCACGCCGCACCGTTGCGTCTGTTTCGTTTTGCAAAAGCATATCGGTCAACAGCATTTCGCTGAAGGTGCTGGCGGTTTCGGCAAGGGGCAAGGCAGAATGGAAGGTGAAAATGCTGTGCTGGCTGGCTAGCATGGCATGAATGGCATGTCCCAACTCGTGGGCTAGGGTTGCCACAGAGCGTGCCTTGCCAGTGTAGTTGAGTAGGACGTAGGGCGTCCCTTCGGGGAACAAACTCATGCAGAATGCCCCGCCGCGTTTGCCCGCCCGCACTTCGCTATCTACGTGCTGTTCGTCAAACACGCGTTGCGCCAACTTGGCAATGCGCGGGCTGAACTCATCAAATGCCTGCAAGACATTTTGGACGGCAGTATCGTATTCAAAAGTTTTGTCCGACTTGCGCAGGGGTGCATATAGATCGTAGCGGCGCAGGGTTTCTACGCCCAGCAAGCGGGCTTTTAGCTCGAACCAGCGGCGGAAGACGGGCGTGTTCTGCCGAATCACTTCCAAGAGCGTGTCTATCACCGCATCGGGCAAATCATTTGCCAGATTGCGCACGCCCAACGGGTGCTGATGTCCGCGCAATTTGATATTTTCCTGATAATAATCACGCACCAAATGGGTGTAAATTTGCGCCAGTACTGCACCATCTTCGGCATATACACGATACAACTCGCGGTAAGCGGCTTCGCGCAGTTCGGCAGAGTCGCCTTGAATGTACGGCGACAACCCTTCCCGTGTCAATTCTTTGCGTTCCCCGTCAACTTCAAGTGTGAACTTGTAGGCGTTGGTCAGCATGGAATAAATTGTAGTGAGTGCCGAACTGCCATTGCTATCCTTAATGTTAATCACTTGTTCGATTTTTTCGGCGAGCGTGAACGGCTTAAATAAACGTTGGTGGTGCAGGCTATAGCGCACACTTTCGGGCGCACCTGCCATCAAACGTTGCGCGGCTGACTCAGAAATCTCCTTCCACCACAAGCCAAAAAACAACGTGCGGTTTTGTAAGTCGGTCAGCATTTGGCGATATTTGCCATTGAATGCGAGGGCTTCGGGGTCTTGCGTATTGCCACTAAACCACAGCGCACCATAGCCGAGTAAGCGATTGGCATCATGCACAATTGCGGCTTCGCAATCCAAAAGTTGGTTAAACACCTGACTATCTAGCGATTCACTCAGTTGGGGGCGAACCGTTTCAATCTGGCGGGTATTCTCCTCCATGCGTGCCAACAAAGTGCTCACTTCTGCGCCATTTGGGTCTTTTAGCAGGTCGGATAAATTCCAAGGGGATAGGGTATAAGCGGTCATAAGAAAAATGCGTTGGGTGAATGTTATTGTGCTAGGTTAAATTCGGTAGGGCGTGGGTAAACCAGTTTTCCAATGTTTGCAGGGCGGTGGGCAGGGTGCGCCGTCCATAGCCGATGCGGAAATACTGGGAAAATTCAGGGGCATACACATCTCCGGGCAGTAGCAAAACACCCGCTTCTTGGCGTGCCCGCTCGGCAAATTGCTGTGCCGTGATGGGCAAGCGTAGGCGCGGGAAGGCGATGGGTCCGGCACTTGGGGTTTGCCAATCAAAATGGGCGGAATGCCGCGCAAAAANNACAAAAAAACCTTGCACCAGGGGTAGATTCTCACGGATGATGGCTAGATTTTGCTCGGCAAGGGTTAGCCCTTTTCGCAGGGCAATTTCTGCCAAAAATTCGCTAGGGGCTGGGTTGCAAATGCTGGTGTAGTCTTTGGCGGCAGACATTGTTTGCAAGATGTGCGGGTCTTGTGTGGCAACCCAACCAATGCGCAAGCCTGCCAAGCCAAACGCCTTGCTGGTTACGCCCAATGAGATAGCCAACGGATTGATATCTGCCGCATTGGGCAGGCGTTGGGCAGGTTCGTATTCTAACAAGCGGTACACTTCATCGCTAAACAGCCAAAAACCGTGCTGGATGGAAAGTTGGTTTAGCTCGGCAAACTCATTGGCGGGCATCAACCAACCAGTGGGGTTGTGGGGCGTATTGATGAGTACTGCACGGGTGTTGGGACGCAGAAGGCGGCGTAATTCGGCTAGGTCGAGTGCCCAGTCAGCTTGCGGGTTTGCTCGCCAAAAATCCACTTCTAGCCCCATGTCCAACGCCACTTGCCACGACGATTGGTAACCCGGATAGTGGGCTATGATGTGGTCTTTCGGTTGGAATGCCGCACGGATGAAGTTGTGAATGGCTTCTTCTGCGCCGGTATGCACGATAATTTGTTGGGGTGTGACGTTTGGGTATAAAGCGGCGATGGCGGCACGCAAACCGGGCGCACCCGCATAATCGGTATAGCCCAGCCAAGTTTGCAAGAACGACTCGCTTGACTCACCTGCAAATGCCAGCAGTTCGCCAATGTTCATACTCTGGCAATCAGAACTGCACAGCAGGTGGGCAATGGTTTGTTCAAATGGTTCGAAGTAACGCTCTAGCTGAAACGGGGTAAGTGACATACAAAGATTATAGCATAGCAGAGAGATACCTACGTCACACCCGCTTACTTCAGCACAATGGGTAAATACAGCACTTCATTGAGCCCCTGCAAAATCTGCCAATTTTCCAGCAAGTCAGCCAAAGCTTGGGGTTGATTGGTGGCGGCGGCTTGCCCGTTTTGCAGGAACTCGCTGGGACCGTGGCAACTCCCGCATACGCGAATTTCACCCGCTTGAAAGGTAATCCAGTAGCGTTCCCGCACTACGCCCACATTGCTAGGGCTGTTTAATTGCCAAGATAGGGCACGATTGGCGGGCACAAAGGCGGCAGATGAGCCATCGGGAAAGACCTGCACACTGCCCGCGCTGGCGCCGTTGGGAAGCGGGTTTAAACCTAAATCGCTGTGAAGCACTTGTCCCAGCACACGCCGCCCAGGTCGTGGGGTACTGCCATAACCGCCAGTCCAGCCACGTAGTAAGTCGCCTTGAAAAATCTGCAAAAAGGAAACATCGTACACCGGGCTAGGTTTACTTGGATTGACCGTTTGCACCCCACCCGGCACCTGCAGGTTAAAGGGTTGTTGAAAATCGAAATCATCGCGGGTGGTGACATTGCGCACCACCATCACCGCTAGGTTGTTTTGTACCAGCCAGTCGGAGAAACTCTGCACATTGACCCCGCTCGTATGNNGGCTATCTGGGCTCCACCAACTGACACTTTCCACAATCCCACTGGCACCGGTCAAGTTTTGGTTGGGGGCATAATAGCTGTTGCCACCCACACTCAGCGTTTTGAGGCGGAAATTATAGGAGGCGGTGGGTTGGGTTTCTTGCCCGTAAAAGGTGCTGTGCGCCGCCACTAGCGAACCATCTGCCAGTGCCAGAATATCCCGATAGCGCCCACTTTGGTTGGCAGAGTTTGTGCCGGTGTAGGTATCGGGATGAGTGACATAAGTAACCGCAATGTGGTCGGCATTGGTGGTGGGGGGTGCATTGAGCGAAACGATTTGCCCGCTGGCATGTGTGCCAAACTCTGGCGCGTTGATGCCGTAGTAACGCCCGGCTTGGCTGGGGTCTTCGGCAATCATCATAAAATTTTGGATACTGTTGGCGTTGAAGCGACTCATTTGCCCATAAAAATCTTCGAGATTGGCATCGTTGGTAAAACTGGCTTCAAAATAGCTATGTAATTCGTGCCTGCCCAAATGGTTCAAAACTTCACTTTCGCTACCATCTTCGCGGATTTGCCACGGAAAGAAGTGGTTAAAGGTGTGCCCGCGTAGGTTGGTGCCAGCCAGCAAATCACCGCGACAGGGGCGCGGTTCTGGAAAGACTTCGGTACGCACGCCAAACATCGGGGTAGCACTGGCGCTTTCATTGCTGTAATTAAAAGTGCCATACGATGTGCCCGCCGAGCCACAGGTGGAGCCAGGCGTACCAAAGCTATCGCCATCTGCTTGTTGGTCGCGTTGTAGATGGTCCCACTGTGTGAAGAGCACTCGCCCAAAGCTATCGATTATCGGCGTAAAATCACCTGATGGGGCGTGGTTGAGCAATTTCAAATTCCCATTGGCTGGGTCCAAACTCCACACACCGGTATTGGTCGGAGCTAGTTCGTACTCGTCTAGTTGGGGGTAAGTGTGGGGTAAGCCATCGCGGGGGCGGTCACTGACAAAGATGATGTGTCCGTCTGTGCCGTAAATGGGCATGACATTGTTGTAATTGCTCGGCTGGTTGGGCACCAGGCTAATGAGCGGGGTATCTGCTTCCCCCAATCCGGTAATTTCGTACATCTGCCAGCGATATTGGGTGGTTTGATATTGGCTGGGTGCGCCCACCACCATGCTAAAGATGGCTTTGCTGGCATCCCAACTGACTGCTGGGTCACGCACGGCAATGGCATTGCCCACCTGCAAACCGGTCACGCCATAGCCTGCCGCTTGTGTCAGGTTCTTCAGGTTGCCGTTGGGGTAGCGTATCCACAAATCCCCGCCCCGCACCACCGAGCGCACATCTGCCATGTGGTTGCCAAAAGTAGAACCGATGGTGGTGAAATCTGCCGCTACCGGTACTTGTGTGACAAATAGGATGGGATACTGGATGGCGGCTTGTGTGGGCAGTGGCAGGTTTATGCCAACGGCTAAAATTGCAAGAAAGAGCAAGGCATTGATTAGGTTGTGGCGGGCTGGCATGGCGACTCCTGACGGATTAAATAACAAACATAAACACTAAGATAACCGAAAATTTACAAAATTGCAATTGTCAAGTTTTGTTCAATTCGGTCAGGAATAGAATGTTTCTTTAACGTTGGCTGGAGGGTAAGAGTTCCGTGGGAAGGCAGTACAACCAATGCGGGCAATCGCTTGGAAGNNNNTGCTTCAACCCAAGCGATTTATGAATCTCTGCCCGAATTCAAGCGCACAATCTTTTCCCAATCAATATTGCCATCTGCTTGGTAAAACGCCTGCGCGAACTCCAAAGAAAAACGATTGCGTATCAGCTCATAGGATTGGACAAATTCATCATTGCGCTTTTTTGCCTGATAGCCCAAAGGCTCAATAATTTGGATGTATAGGTCAGTTTCGCCAGAGATAAATTCCCAAAATGCCTGCCCGCAGTATTTGAAATAATCTCCTTTGTCCGGTGATTGATCCTTGCCATAGCAACAACCATTGACACAGGTGATTTGTAAATTGGAATTGCTTGTGCGTAGAACTTTTTGCGCGGTTTTAAAGTCGCCAACCATCTTTTTTATTTGGCTTGAATTGCCCCAGTTGGGACCCGATTTGATGGAAACTAAATAGCGCACGCCGTTTTTGTCAAATTCCAAATCAACGCCCGTAATACCCGATTTTCGCCCGCCATACACTTTTTCATTGATAAAAATTGCCAATCCTTCGAGCCAATCGCCAAAAATGGTTTCTTCATTGGAAGAAATATGCGCTTCTAAGAGCGCGTTGACAATGCTTTCGGCACTGTTTAAATTTTTGGCGCGAAACAGATAAGGGTTTTTTCGCTTAAGAATTTTTGTTAACTTTAAGAGCTTTAAGCCATCTAGCCGTTTGGTATGAAAGCCCCCAATATTTTGGGCGACGTACTCTTGAACTTCGTTTAGATTAATCTGCTTCACAATAACTTTGTAGTATCTTAAAATAACCTGTCGGCAGAAATACGAAATTGATTTTGCACCAATTCAAAATATTCCGGCATAATTTCTATGCCAATCGCACTTCGCCCCATCTGGTTAGCAACCAACACAGTTGTACCCGAACCCATGAAAGGATCTAACACAACATCATTTTCTTGAGTAAACAACTTGAGAAACCATTCTGGTAGTTCATTTGGAAAAGCGGCACTATGATTTTTATTGTTGCATTCAGTTGCCAAGTGCAGAACATTGGTCGGGTATGCTTTGTCTCTGGTGAGCCAATTGGATACATTTTTGCCGAAGCCGCTTTTTGCTTTGGAATTGTCACGTACTTTGTCGGTTTCAGATAAATTTTTCAGCCGTTTTTCTGCCCAATCACCCATCGGCACCATGACTGATTCTTGATACATGGCAAATTTGCGTTGCTTGTTAAATTGCAACAGCCTTTCCCACGCATCTCGAAAACGGTTGGGCCACTTGCCGGGGTAAGAATTTTTCTTGTGCCAAATGAATTCTTCTGTCCACAGCCAGCCCTGCTTGCGCATTGCTAAGATCAGCTCCATTACATAGGTACTGCGCTCACCTTCAACTACCTTCTCTTTGATGTTTAAGATAAACGTGCCGGTTGGTTTTAGAACTCGGTACAATTGTTCCGAAATGGGCAAAAACCAATCTACGTATTCGTCATGCGAAATACCCCCGTAAGTGTTTTTGCGTTGATCGGCATACGGTGGGGAAGTCACTATCAAATCTACAGAGTTATCTGCAAGCGCGAGCAGTTGTTCTTTGCTATCGCCTAGCAATAGCTGTACAAACGGTTCGGGTTTCGGAATCGGGGGTGAAAAGGGGGCGGTTTCTACAAACATGTTAATACGGAATGAAAAGTATGCTTATTAGAACCATTTTACCAAATTTTTTTTCAAACTTGAT